>DASSIC010000292.1:0-5647 GCA_035692325.1 Gemmatimonadaceae bacterium
TCCAGCCCCGCCGCCTTGGGCTCGCGCGTGGCGTGCACGATGTCCACGATGTAGTCGACGATGCGGTCGTCCATGTACAGATCGGCGATGCGCCCGCGCGCCTCGAGGATCGCCTCGGGCGTCGCGACGTGCTTGATGTCGATCGCGTGGCCGCTCGCCATGCGGCGCATGATCTCCCGCTCCTCGTCGCGCGTGGGATATCCGACGCGCAGCTTGAGCATGAACCGGTCGACCTGCGCCTCGGGCAGCGGGTACGTGCCCTCCTGCTCGATCGGGTTCTGCGTCGCGAGCACGAGGAACGGCTCCTCGAGCTTGTACGTCGTGCCGCCGATCGTCACCTGCTTCTCCTGCATCGCCTCGAGCAGCGCTGCCTGCACCTTCGCCGGTGCGCGGTTGATCTCGTCGGCGAGGATGATGTTGGCGAAGATCGGTCCCTTCTTCACCATGAACTTGCCGGTCGACTGATCGTAGATCTGCGTGCCCACGACGTCCGCCGGCAGCAGGTCCGGCGTGAACTGGATGCGCGAGAAGGTCGTCGAGATCGTCTCGGCCAGCGTGCGCACGGTCAGCGTCTTCGCGAGCCCCGGCACGCCCTCCAGCAGCACGTGACCGCCCGTGAGGAGGCTGATCAGGAGCCGGTCGATCATGTATTCCTGCCCGACGACGCGGAGGGCGACCTGGCTGCTGACGTCCTGGATCAGCCGCGTGTCGGCGGTCGATGAAACTTGAGTGGCCACGGGTCTCTCTGGGCGGTCAGTGAAGTGCTCGAGCTCTCTAGACGAACATCCCGGCCTGCCTGATACGTCAAATGCCGTGCGAAGGGTCCTACAGCTTGTCGAGTCCCGCGCGCTCCGCCTTTGTGAGCGAGCGCACCTTTCCTGGCGCGAGATCGCCCAGCTCCACGGGACCGAACTTGACGCGAATCAGCCGATCGACTTCGAGGCCGAGCGCCTCGCACAGACGGCGCACTTCGCGGTTGCGTCCTTCGCTGATCGTGATGGTCAGCTCCCAGCGGCCGCGCCCGATCTTCGTCGCGGAGATCTTCTTGGGACGCACGACGCCATCCTCCAGCTCGACGCCGAACCTCGCCTGCTCCGCCGCCTCGCCCCCTTCGCCGAGCACCGACGCCACGTACGTGCGCTCCACCTCGCGACTGGGATGCGTGAGCCGATGCGCGGCCGCACCGTCGGTGGTGAGCAGCAGCACGCCTTCCGTGAGAAAGTCGAGACGTCCCACGTAGGTGAGACCCGGTCGCGCCGGCACCAGATCGAACACCGTCTTGCGTCCTTCGGGATCGTGCCGCGACGTGATGACGCCCGCCGGCTTGTGCAGCACGAACCACTCGGTGGGCGCCGGGGCGCCGATGCGCTCCCCGTCGACCTTGATGACGTCGCGCTCAGGATCCACCGTCTGGCCCACCTGCGCGGGAGCGCCGTTCACCGTCACGCGGCCGTTCGCCACCAGCTCCTCGGCCTTGCGGCGCGAGAGCACGCCGGCCCGCGCGAGCGCCCGCTGGATGCGCATCGGCTCGGACATCAGACCGGCCGCGGCTCGGCGCGCAGCGCGATCGCCAGCTCGTCGGAGCGCGGCAGCTCGTCGAGGTGGCGGAGCGCGAAGTACTCCAGGAAGATCGGCGTCGTGCCGTAGAGCAGCGGCCGGCCGAGTCCCTCGCCGCGTCCCACGACGTCGATCAGCCCGCGCTCGTGCAGTGATTTCAGCACGCTGCCGACGGACACGCCGCGAATCTCCTCGATCTCCGCGCGTCCCAGCGGCTGCCGGTAGGCGATGAGGGCGAGCGTCTCGAGCGCGGCGGCGCTCAGTCGCGCCGGCCGCGACGCGAGCTGTGCGCGCTCGATCGCCTCGGTGTACTCGGCGCGGGTGAGGATCTGCCACCCTCCACCGATCTCCACGAGCTCCACGCCGTGGCCATCCACGTCGTAATGCTCGCGAATCTCCTCGAGCGCCGCGGCCACCGCCGCCTTGGAGGCGTCGGAGTCGAGCGCGAGCAGCTCCTCGGAGGGGATGGGTCGTGCGCTGGCGAACAGCGCCGCTTCAAGCAGCTTCGCTAGCGGCGTCACGCGAGATCTCCACGTTGGCGAATGGTCTGGGCTGTTGGACGCGGCACTCTCCGAGCTTCGCCATCTCGAGCAGGCCGAGAAGGGTGGAGAGCACCTGCCAGGGTTCGGCGCCGCGCTGCACGAGGTCGGTCCACATGGCGCGAGCGCGAAGGGCGAGCAACGCACGGATCACGCCGATCGCGGCCGGCACGTCGATCGAGCGGGGCACGACGTCGTGGATGGCGGGATCCTTCGTGACGCGCAGGATGCGGTCGACCGCCGCGAGCAGCTCGCTGAGCGAGAGCGCGAGCGGCGCTTCGGGCGGCGCGGCGGCCTGCGGGAGATACGCGCGCGCGAAGCGGTTGCGACGCTCCTCGCCCGCGCGCTCGAGCACGTCCACGACTTCGCGCATCTGCTGGTACTCGAGCAGGCGGCGCACCAGCTCCGCGCGCGGATCGTCCCAGCCCTCTTCGCCTTCGGTGCGCGGCAGCAGCATCTGCGCCTTGATGCGCAGGAGCCGCGCGGCCATCTCGAGGTAGTCGGCGGCCTCGTTGAGCTGGAGCGTGCGGATGCGCACGAGGAACTGTTCGGCCACGCGCGCGATCGGGATGTCGTAGATGTCCACCTGCTCTTCGCGGATCAGCGTGAGCAGGAGGTCGAGCGGTCCGGAGAACTCCGTCAGCTCGACGACGAACGACGCGGGCCCCGCGACATCGGTGCCGAATCCGTGCGACACGACGGCGTCGCTCATCGGAGCCACTGCATGGCCGTCGGCAGCACGAAGCCGCTCACGAGCTCGATCGCCCACTGGAAGAACATGATCGCGGGGGTGAGCCAGGCCTCGAGCAGCTTCTCGCCGAAGCTGAGCAGCAGCACGAGGACGAGAATGCCGTAGCGCCCGAACCGGACGTACCGGATGGCGAGCGGCCGGGGCAGCAGATACTTCACCACGTGCGAGCCGTCGAGCGGTGGGATCGGCAGCAGGTTGAAGGCGATGAGCACGGCGTTGATCTGGATGCCGAGCACGAACATCGCCTGCAGGATGCCGAGCGTGACCTCGAGCGCCGGCACGGCGCGCCCCATCAGCCCCGTGATCGCGATGAGCCCGGCGCAGGCGAGGGCGATCAGGAAGTTCGTGAAGACCCCGGCGAGCGAGACGAGGATGTCGCCGCGGCGGATGTGGCGGTAGTTGCGCGGGTCGACCGGTACCGGCTTGGCGCCGCCGAGCACGATCCCGCGTCCCCCGGCGAGCAGCGATCCCGTGAGCATGATGAGCGGCAGCAGGATCGTCATGTACAGGTCGATGTGCTTCGCCGGGTTCCAGCTCAGGCGCCCTGCCTCGAGCGCCGTGCGGTCCCCCTGTTTGAGCGCGACGTAGCCGTGCGCGATCTCGTGCGCGATGACCGAGAAGAGCAGGACGGGCGCGACGAGGAGGATGGTCTGGAGCGTCTGCAACCGGAGGCGGGCGAGGTCGGCGGGCACCCTGCGAGCCAGAGGTGCGCAACGGGCGTAAGGTAGCGGCGACGAAGAGGAGAGTAAAGCGCTGTCCCAGCTTGACTTCGCCCTACGGTGCCCCTAGTTTCCGCCTTTCGCGACACCCGCGAGCTCTACCGAATTTTTGGAGACTTTAGTGCCGAATATCGCATCCGCGAAGAAGAACATGCGGAAGACGCGCTCCGCCACGGCGCGCAATCGCGCCCAGCGCTCCGCGCTGCGCACCGCGCTCAAGAAGGCCAAGGCGCCGACGTCGACGGCCGAGGAGCGGATGGACGCCGTCAGCCTCCTGGATCGCGCCGCTCGCAAGGGCCTGGTGCACAAGAATCTGGCCTCCCGCCACAAGAGCAAGATGGCGAAGGCCGCGACGGCGTAACCCGTCGTCGTTTCGTACGTGCAAAGCGCCGGTCAGCTCAGCTGACCGGCGCTTTCGTTTCCCTGCCGGCGACTAGAGCGACGCCAGCTCGGCCCCGCAGCGTTCGCAGTACCACTCGGTCGGATAGTTCACCGCCCCGCATTCGCCACACTTCAGCGTCTTGGCGGCCTCGTTGGACTTGTCGCGCAGGATGATCGGGTTGTTGCCGCTCACGTTGGCCGCGAGACCGCTGCGCGCGCCCACCTGCTTCGACTCGATCTTGGGACCGGCGGCGCCGTCGGTGTTGATGATCTTGTCCTGCGCGCGCTGGACGAATGGATTGCGCGAGGGCGGCGGCGCGGGGCGCGCGACCGGCTGCACCTTGGCCGCCGCGGTCGGCGCCGGGGCTGGTGCCGGCCTGGGCGCGGGCGGCGCGGCCGGCGCGGGTGGCGCGGCGCGCGGCGCGGTGCCCTCGTCCACGACGGAGCTCAGGAACGCTAGCTCGTCGAAATGGTTCTGGCCATTCGCGCCGTCGGTCGCCGCCGGCACGTGCATTTCGGCTTCGGCCACATCGGCCACCGGCTTGGGCGGGGCGTCCTCGCGGCCCGGCAACGGCCGAAGCCGCGGTCCGGAGAGGGACTGCCCCGGCGACTGAACGGGGACATTGGTCGTCCCGCGCGGCGCGACCGTCGGAGCAGCGGACACTGCGGGCGCGGGCACCGGTGCCGCGGGCTCGGCGGGCGTCGCTGGCCGTTCGGCGTCGGCGAGAAACTCCCGCGTCCGTGCGAGGGCTTCCTCCGCCTCGGTGTGCATTCGACCGAGCTCGGCGATGTGCGCGTCCGCCTCGGCGGCCGCCATCGTCCACTCCTCGGCCGTCATCTCGCCGACGTGCGCCCGCAGCTCCGCTTCGGCGCGCTCGTCGCGCGCACGGTGCTGCTGCTCCTCGAGCGATGCGATGCGCGTCGCCAGCGTGGTGAGCTCGGCCCGAAGACCCTCCACCTGCCCCGTGAGCCGCTTCATCACCGCCTCGAGCCGCGCGGTGTAGTCGGCGTGCACGCGGGAGAAGACGTGCTTGGGCGTCTCGGCGCGCCGCGCGTTGAGCGCCGCGAGCCAGAGCTCGTAACGTCGGCGCTCCTCCATCAGGGAGCCGACGCTCATCACCGACGCCGCGCCGGCTGAAGGTTCACCGGTCCCCGCGTCGTCGCGTGGATTGCCGTCCTTCATGCTGCCTCTCCCTCGTGGAATTCCCGCAACGCCGCTCGCTCCGCCCGTCTGGTGCGCATAAACATAACGGTCCGGAACGGTCCGCCTATAGGATTCGGACGATGTGACCGGCGTCCTCGTAACCCCTGGCCGCCGCTCAGGATACCCGCCGGTAGATCACCCGGCCATCGACCACCGTGAGCGCGACCACCCCGCGCAGCGTCTGTCCGGCATAGGGAGAGTTGCGTCCCTTCGAGAGGAAACGCGCTGGATCCACCGTCCAGCTGGCGTCGGGATCGAACACGGTGACGTCGGCGGCCGCTCCGCGGCGTAGCGTGCCCCCCGGGAGCTTGAAGAGGCGCGCCGGAGCGCACGCCATCCGCTCGACGAGCGTGGGAACGTCGATCACCTGGCGATGCACGAGCCACGTGAGGTTCACCGCGAGCGCCGTCTCCAACCCCACGATGCCGTTGGGTGCGTCGGCGAACTCCCGCTCCTTCTCGTCGTAGTGATGCGGCGCGTGGTCCGTGGCGATCAC
>DASSIC010000293.1:0-4269 GCA_035692325.1 Gemmatimonadaceae bacterium
GAACGACGGGGCGTACGCCGCGAATGGCGCGGTATCGAGCGTACCGGGATACTCGCGCGTGCAGATGGAGCAGATCGACATCGCGCGGCGGGTGATCGCGAAATATCCGGCGCTCCGGTGGACACCGACGGCGTCGGCCACACGCGCCGCGATGAAGGAGGGGCGCGTCGCCTCGCTGCTCGGGATGGAAGGGGGCCACGCGATCGAGAACTCGCTCGAGGTGCTGCGCCAGTACTATGACCTTGGCGCGCGCTACATGACGCTGACGCACAACGTCACCCTCGACTGGGCGGATGCGGCGCTCGACAGCGCGAAGCACGGCGGGCTCACGCCATTCGGACGCGAGGTGGTGCACGAGATGAACCGGCTCGGCATGCTGGTGGATCTCTCGCACGTCTCGCCCGGCACGATGAGCGCGGCGCTCGACGTGACCGAAGCGCCGGTGATCTTCTCCCATTCCGCGGCGCGTGCCCTCGTCGATCACCCGCGCAACGTCCCCGACTCCATCCTGGCCCGCGTGCCGAAGAACGGCGGCGTGGTGATGGTGCCGTTCGTGACCGCCTTCGTCTCGCGCGCGGTGAAGGCCCACGACGATTCGCTCGACGCGACGATCCGAGGGTCAATGGCTCGGCACGGGCGGGACAGCACGGCAGTGCGCGCCGACATCGCCGCGTGGCGGGCGTCGCATCCCCGGCCGCACGCCACGATCGCCGACGTCGCCGATCATATCGAGCACGTGCGGAAGATCGCCGGCGTCGATCACGTCGGCATCGGCAGCGACTTCGACGGGATCAGCGAGAACGTGGTCGGGCTCGAGGACGTATCGATGTTCCCGAACCTGCTGGCCGAGCTGGCGCACCGCGGCTGGAGCGACGCCGACCTGGCGAAGTTGACGAGCGGCAACGCGCTCCGCGTGCTCGCGCAGGCGGAACGGGTGGCTGCTCGATTGAAGAAGGTGCGCGGTCCCTCCCAGGCGACGATCGAGCAGCTCGATCGCTCACCCGGGAAGGCGCTCCCCTAATCGGCGCGGGAGGGCGTCTCGCGCAGGGCGTCCACGATCGAGATGACGAGCTTGGCGCCGAGGGCGTCCACCACGCCGCCGAGCGCCTGACGGCTTCGCGACGGCGCCTCGCTCGCGAGCCGCAGCCCGGCGGCGCCCGCCTCCCGCGCCCTCGCGGCCGCCTGACGCGCCTGCTCGGCCGCGATCTCGGCAGCCCGCTCGTCGGCGCCGGTCGAGGCGACGAGGACCCCGGCCCCGACGGCGACGGCCAGCGCCGCCCACGGGTGCTCGCGCACGGCGCGGCCGACGTCGAGGCGCTGCTTCACCGCCTGCACCGGCGCGGTGACGCGCTCCTCGAGCTCGGCGATGGTATCGGAGATCTGGTCGCGGGCGCGCTGTACGTCGTCGCGGGCCGCGGCGATTTCTGGCTGGAGGGACACGGAAAGGCTCCTGATGAGAGGACGGACGACCGCAGTGCCGCTCCTCTGTGCAGGATTCGGGCTCCTACCGCTAGGCCCGGTTGATGTCCGGATTCTCGAGGATCGGCTTCGGGTAGCCCTCCACCGCCACGTTGATCATCGCCTGGCCCACGCGCTCGGTGGTGGTCACGTAGTTGGGCGCAAGCCGCCGAAGCAGCGGCCAGAGGGGCCGGGTGGCCGCATAGAGGATGCGATACCAGCGCGTGCGCGAGGTGATGCCGTGCAGGGGGATGATCGCCGCCGGACGGAACATGTATGCCGCCTTGAAGGGCAGGCGCAGCAGGGCGTTCTCCGTGCGTCCCTTGACTCGCGCCCACATCACGCGGCCACGCTCGGTGCTGTCCGTGCCGGCGCCGGTGACGTACACGAAGGTCATCGCCGGGTTCAGCCGCGCGAGCGTTTCCGCGACCGCCATCGTCAGGTCGTAGGTGACGTGCGCGTACTTCTCCTCGCTCATGCCCGCCGACGACACGCCGAGGCAGAAGAAGCAGGCATGCATGCTGGCGAGCTCGGGACCGATCGCCGAAATGTCGAACAGGTTCTGCTGGACGATCTCGCGCAGCTTCTCATGCTGCTGTCCCAGCGAGCTGCGCCCCACGACGAGCACGCGCTGCACGCGGTCGTCGAGGAGACACTCGCGCAGCACCCCCTGCCCCACCATGCCGGTCGCGCCGAAGATCAGGACGTTCATGGGGCGTGAGAGTAGCGCCCGTGGACGGGGCGAGCAACCGGCGACTCGCGCGCGGCCCCCCGCGACGCGACGTTTGGTGCCATGACCACGACCACCCTGCCCCCCGTTCCGATGGTCCCGCTGAGCCGAGGGGGACCGTCCCTTTCGGCGATCGTCGCTGGCGTCTGGCGCATCGCGAGCTGGCAGCTCGACGTCGGGGCGCGCACGCGCTGGATCGAGGAACGCATCGCGCTCGGCGTCACGAGCTTCGATCACGCCGACATCTATGGCGATTACGCCGCCGAGACGCTGTTCGGCGAAGCGCTGGCGACCTCACCGTCGCTGCGCGACCGGATCCAGCTCGTCTCCAAGTGCGGCATCCGGCTCGTCTCGCCGCGGCGACCGGCGCACACGATCAACTCGTACGATACCTCGCGCGAGCACGTCATCGCATCGGTGGAGCGTTCGCTGCGCGCGCTGCACACCGATCGGCTGGACCTGCTGCTGATCCACCGTCCCGACTATCTGATGGATCCCGACGCGCTGGCCGCCACCTTCGCCGAGCTGCGAGCGGCGGGCAAGGTGCTGCACTTCGGGGTGTCGAATCACTCGCCGTCGCAGCTCGCGCTGTTGCAGCGTCGCACGCCGCTGGTCACCAACCAGATCGAGCTCTCGCCGCTGCACCTCGATCCGCTCGACGACGGTACGCTGGATCAGTGCGTCGATCTCGGGCTGCGTCCGATGATCTGGTCGCCGCTGGCGGGCGGGCGTCTGCTCACCGGCGAGCACGATCGCGCGCGGCACGTGCATGGCGTGCTGCAGGAGATCGCACGGACGCATGCCGTGTCCGCGGCGACGATCGCGTATGCGTGGCTGCTGCGGCATCCGTCGCAGCCCGTGCCGATCACCGGCTCGCGGCGGCTCGACGCGCTCGGGGAAGCCGTCGCTGCGCTCGGCGTCACGCTGTCGCCGGAGGAGTGGTATCGCGTGTGGGAGGCGGGCGCCGGGCATCCGGTGCCCTGACGCACTGCGCCGGGCGTGGCGAAACGCCCGGCGCTCCTCTGTTACCTGTCCGGCGTCAGCGAATCTCGATCTTCTTCGCCTTCTTCTCCTCCTGCTTCGGTGCGGGCAGGATGACCTCGAGTACGCCATCGCGGAACGAGGCATTCACCTGATCCGCTTTCACCTCGTTCGGGAGCGGGATGCTCCGGTAGAAGTTGCCATAGCTCCGTTCGGAGCGATAGAAACCCTCGCCGTTCTCCTCCAGCTCCGAGTGCCGCTCTCCCGAGATCGTGAGCACGTCGTCCTGCACTTCGATGTTCAGGTCTTCCTTCTTCACGCCCGGCAGATCGGCGCGCACGACGAGATTGTTTCCCCGCTCGAACAGCTCGACCTGTGGCGACCACAGCGACTGCTCGAGCGCGGGCGAGAGGGTGAACCCGGTGCGGCCCAGGCCGAACTGCCCGAAGAGCCGATCCATGTCCTCCGCCATGCGCTGCATGAGCATGAAGGGCTGCGCGCCGCCAAAGAGCGAAGGCGCGCCGAACGGCCGGGCCATCGCCGCGCCCGTGCCCGCGGTCATCTCGCGCCCGGTGCTGATGTCGCGCTCGCGGTCGACGCCGGGCGTGGTCGCGGTCGTGGTCGGTGAATACGGCTGACCGGCCCGCTTCTCGGTCTTCTGCGCTGTTTCCTTCGACATGGTAGTTCCTCCTGCTATCCGATGGTGACGGCTTTCCGCTCGCGTGCCCTGCGCGAGCGGAGCGGATCGCGGCAACGGACGTGCCGATTCTCCGCTGCCAGAATGACAACGTGGCTCCGAGAATATCGATCGCCCGGCCGCCAGCGATTGTCAGGGAAATTCCGGCAAGCCCCGCAACTCTCCCTACAGACATGAGTCCGCCGAAGCGCTGAATTACTGTTGGCGCGAACCGTAGGCGCCATACGGCTCCGAGCGGTCTTTCGCGCCTTCGCGATTCTGGCGAGGTGAGCACGGCCATGTCTTCGATGACGTCAGCAGCACCGGCACGGTTGTCCCTTTCCGTGCAGCGAACGACGCACAGACTCCACGAGCACACGGTGGAGATCGTCTCCGATTCCGGCGAAGGCGCGCAGAAGTGCGG
>DASSIC010000294.1:0-2165 GCA_035692325.1 Gemmatimonadaceae bacterium
CCGGATCTCATCAAGGAGGGGACGGTGCAGTACGGGATGCAGAGCTTCGACCAGGCGCTGATGGGCTACTACTCGCAGGGGATCATCTCCTACGAGAGCGCCGTGTTCTACGCCACGAGCCCCAGCGAGTTCGCGCTGCGCGTGCAGGGCGTGGCCGGTACCAGCGACACGAGCTGGTCCGGCTTCGAGACCGACTCCACCGGCTGAGCGCGCACCGATGTTCAAGAAAGTACTCATCGCGAACCGCGGCGAGATCGCGCTGCGCATCATCCGCGCGTGCCGCGAGCTGGGCGTCGAGACGGTGGCCGTGTTCTCCGAGGCCGATCGCGAGTCGCTGCACGTGCGCTTCGCCGACGACGACGTCTGCATCGGGCCGGCGCCGGCGCGCGACTCCTACCTGAAGATTCCGCGGCTGATCGCGGCAGCCGAGATCACCGGCGCCGATGCGATCCACCCGGGCTACGGCTTCCTGGCCGAGAACGCGGAGTTCGCCGAGATCGTGACGGCGAGCAACATCGCGTTCATCGGGCCGACGGCCGAGCAGATCCGCGTGATGGGGGACAAGGCGGCGGCGCGGAAGGCGATGACGGCCGTCGGCGTGCCGATCGTGCCCGGCACCCCCGGCCCGGTGGAAGACGTGGACGAGGCGATGGAGTTCGCCAAGTCGATCGGCTTTCCGGTCATCATCAAGGCGGCCGCGGGTGGCGGCGGCAAGGGCATGCGCGTCGCCAAGGACCCCGACGACTTCGCGCGCTCGTTCCAGCTCGCGCGCAGCGAGGCGCTGTCGGCGTTCGGCAACGGCGACGTGTACGTGGAGAAGTATCTCATGCGTCCGCGCCACATCGAGTTCCAGATCATGGGTGACAAGTTCGGCAACGTCATCCATCTCGGGGAGCGCGACTGCTCGGTGCAGCGCCGCCACCAGAAGCTCATCGAGGAGAGCCCGAGTCCCGCGATGACCCCCGACCTGCGCAAGCGGATGGGCGATGCCGCGGTGGCCGGCGCGAAGGCGATCGATTACGTGGGCGCCGGCACGATCGAGATGCTGCTCGACGAGGACGGGTCGTTCTATTTCATGGAGATGAACACCCGCATTCAGGTCGAGCATCCGGTCACGGAGATGATCACCGGCGTGGATCTCGTGAAGGAACAGATTCGCGTCGCCTCGGGCGAACGGCTCAGCGTGAGCGTGCTGCCGCCGCTCCGCGGCCATGTGATCGAGTGTCGCGTGAACGCCGAGGATCCAAACCGGAACTTCCAGCCGTCGCCGGGGAAGATCCACGCCTACCATCCCCCGGGTGGCAACGGCGTGCGCATCGATTCGCACGTCTATGCGGGATACACCGTGCCGCCGTACTACGACTCGATGATCGCGAAGGTCATCTGTCAGGGCAGGGATCGCGAGGAAGCGCTCGCGAAGATGCGTCTCGCCCTCGAGACGTTCATCATCGAGGGGCCGACGACGACGATTCCCTTCCTCGCCCGCGTGATGCAGAACCCGCGGTTCCAGAGCGGCGATGTGGACACGAAGTTCCTGGAGCGCGAGCCCGACCTGATGAAGGAGCCCGGATAGCGTGCGGATCGATGTGCTGTTCGGCGTGCAGCAGCTCACGCCCCAGGACGTGCAGGGGCGGGTCGTGGCCGTCATCGACGTGCTCCGCGCCTCGACGACGATCGCCGTCGCGCTGGCCAACGGCGCCAAGGCGGTGATCCCGTTCGAGAGCTCGGAGGACGCCATCATGCGCTCCAAGCAGATGGAGCGGGGCTCCTTCCGGCTCGCCGGCGAGCGCCGGATGCTCAAGATGGAGGGGTTCGACCTGGGCAACTCCCCGATCGAGCACACGGCGGAGTCGGTGGAGGGAAAGACGGTGTTGCTGACGACCACCAACGGAACCAAGGCGCTGCTGTCGATGCAGGGCGCGCGTGACGTCGTGGTTGCATCGTACGTCAATCTGACGGGGGTCAGCACCATGCTGCGGGCGGCGCTGCGCGGCGGAGCGGACATCACGCTCGTCTGCGCCGGGCAGGACCGGCAGTTCGCGCTCGAGGACGCTGCCTGCGCGGGGCGCTACGTCTCCAACATCTCCAAGCGGCTCGCCGACATCGACGTGAACGATGCCGCGCTCGCCGCGTCGCTGATCGACCGGAAGTACGGCGACAATCTC
>DASSIC010000295.1:0-2927 GCA_035692325.1 Gemmatimonadaceae bacterium
TTCCGGCGCGGCCGTTGGAAGACGCAGCGCGTGTGACACACTTCCTTCAGCGTTTCGCATGTGACGAGTCGCACGACTTCCGTGACGAAGTGCGACTCGTCACAACAACATCATTTCAATACAACTCGGACACAAACTTTCGCCAACCTTCATCGTAGAGAGAGTGTCTCACTGGCATTCGGGTCCACGACTCGTCTGCGCGCACGGTGTCGAATCCGTCGCACCAACAGCGCCGTAGGGCCAGCCGCACCACACTATGGAGGATGGTCATGTCCACGCACTCCCGCAGATTGCTGGTGACCGCCACCGCCGCCATTGCGGTCTTCGCACTCCCCGCCGTCGCACGCGCACAGGTGCTCGAACCGATTCGCGTCACCGACAGCCGTCAGAAGGCGGAGAAGCTCGACGCCGAAGCGTTGTCGTACGAGCAGAACGACTGGAGCCAGCTCAAGAAGGCAGCGCGTCTCCGCGAGCTCGCCGCGGAGCTGCGCACCGCCGACGATCCGGAGGGAACGGTCAGCCTGTACTGGGCGGCACGTGATCGCTACTACAGCGGCGATCCGAAGGCGGCGCGGGCGTTGATGGAGCAGGCCGCCGATCGTGCGCTGGCGATGGGCGACGTGTTGAACGCGGTCACCGCGTACACGGAAGCGGCGTACATCTGCGCCGACATCCGGGACGGCGATCGGATGCGCACCCTCGCGGGCAAGGCCAGGCTGCTGGCGAGCTCGCCGATGCTGACCGAGGACCAGCGCTACCAGCTCCGCACGCGTCTCGCGAAGAGCGATGCGCCCGTGGGCGTCGTCGCGGTCGCGCCGAAGTAGTAGGGCTCCAAGAGGTGTGGATATGGAATGGGGGGCGCGATGGCATCGCGTCCCCCTTCTGTTCAGATGGCCTTGAACTCCTCGAACGGCTGTCGGCACGATCGGCACCAGCACACCGCCTTGCACGCCGTCGACCCGAACTCGCTCCGCAACTCCGTGTCGAAGGAATCGCAGTAGGGGCACTGCACCGCCGCGCGACGACGCAGCAGCTGCACGAGATCGCTCGGCTCCGTTCTCGCTGGCGGAGCGATGCCGTACGCCTTGAGCTTCGCCCTCGCCTCCGGCGCGATCCAGTCGGTCGTCCAGGCCGGCGTGTAGGTCGTGCGCACGCGGGCGTCGGATACGCCGGCCGAGGCGAGCGCGGCGAGGATGTCCTGCTCGATGACGCGAATGGCGGGGCAGCCGGAGTAGGTCGGCGTGACCGTCACGATCACCGCCCCCGCGTCGTCCACCTCGACGTCGCGCACGATGCCGAGCTCGCGCACGCTCAGCACCGGCACCTCGGGGTCCATCACCTGATCGAGGACCGCGAGCAGCGCATCGCGCGTCACGGCCCCGGCGCGCGCTACCACGTGGCCCCCGGATGCGATCGCGCCACGATCTGCATCTCGGCCAGCAGGTGCCCCAGGTATTCGGTGTGCGCGCCGGTGCGACCGCCACGCGCATTCGGCAGCCGTGGCACGTCGTTCGGCAGCGTCAGCGTCGCCTGATCCATCACCTCGCGCACGAGCGAAAGCCAGCGCTCGCGCAAGGGCGTGAGGTCGGGGGCGATCCCCGCCTCCTGCATCGCGCGGTCGACGTCGTCGGCCGCGAACAGCTCGCCGGTGAAGCGCCAGAGCTCGTCCACGGCTGTTTGCACGCGGCGATGACTCTCCGCCGTGCCGTCGCCGAGCTTGAGCATCCACTCACCGCTGTGCCGCACGTGGTACTTCGCCTCCTTGAGCGACTTCGCCGCGATCGCGGCGAGCTCGGCGTGCGTGCTCGACGAGAGCGCATCGAGCGTCACCACCGCGTGGACATCGAACAGGAACTGGCGCGCGATGGTGAAGGCGAAGTCGCCATTCGGCAGCTCGGCGAGCTGGCAGTTGCGGAACTCGATCGCCTCCCGGAAGTAGGCAAGGGCGTCTTCATTGCGTCCCTGCCCCTCCACTTCGCCCGCGAGTCGCAGGAGCATCGTCGCCTGGCCCAGCAGGTCGAGCGCCACGTTCGCGAGTGCGATGTCCTCCTCGAGGATGGGACCGTGACCGCACCACTCGCTGAGGCGGTGGCCCAGCACGAGCCGGTCGTCGCCGAGGCGCAGCAGGTACTCCACGAGCGCATTCGGCTTCGGCGCGGGCGCCGGCACCACGGAGGGGCTGACGGCGCTCGTCATACGCCGCGCACGCCGCGCGGGACCTTGTAGAATTGCGGGTGGCGATACGCCTTGTCCGATCCGGGATCGAAGAACGGGCCGTTGTCCCCCGGACTCGACGCCGTGATGGCGCCGCTCGGGATGACCCACAGGGAGATCACGCCGCCACGACGCGCGTATACATCACGAGCATTCTGGAGTGCCTGCTCGGCGTCGACGGCGTGCAGCGAGCCCGCGTGCTCGTGCGGTGCGCCCTGCGCACTCTGCGTGAAGACCTCCCATACCGGCCACTGGCTGTCGCCGGAGATCGTCGCCGCCTGCTCGCCGGCGAATTGCCGGTTGCTCACCGTGCTCGCCACGCGTTACGCCGCCTCGACTGCATGCTTCGCGCGCTGCTTCTCGGCATACGCGCTCGCCGCCTCGCGCACCCAGGCGCCCTCGTCGTGCGCCTTGCGTCGCGCGTCGAGCCGGTCCCTGTTGCACGGCCCGTTGCCGCGGATGACCTGGTTGAACTCCGCCCAGTCGATCGCGCCGAACTCCCAGTTCTCCGTTTCGGCGTTGTACTTCATGGCGGGATCGGGGAGGGTGAGATTCACCGCGGCCGCCTGCGGCACGGTGAGATTCACGAAGCGCTGGCGCAACTCGTCGTTCGTCTTCCGCTTCACCTTCCAGCGGATGAGCTCCGCGGTGTTCGGCGAATCGGTGTCGCTGGGGCCGAACATCATGAGCGACGGCCACCACCAGCGGTTCAC
>DASSIC010000296.1:0-14154 GCA_035692325.1 Gemmatimonadaceae bacterium
GGGAGCGTGGCGCCCCTGGGCGCCGCATCGCTGTTCCACCAGAACGACGACGCGCGCTGGCCCGAGGAGCAGGGGAGCGATCTCGTGTCGCGCTATCCGGGCATCGCCTTCCACAACCTGGCGACCGACGGCGCGACGATCGGCGACGTATTCGGGGAGCAGCTGCCACAGCTCGAGGAGAGCGAGGACGAGACGCTCGTCACGCTGACGATCGGCGGCAACGACCTCTTGAGCGCATTCGCGAACCGGCCGCGCGCCTCGCTGCTCGCGGCGATCGCGCGCGACGTCCAGGAGGCGTACGAGCTGCTCGTCGACGCCGTACGGCGGTCGCGGCCGAATTCGCTCGTGCTGCTCTCGACGATCTACGACCCGTCGGACCGCCTCGGTCGCATACCCGGCGTGCTCGAGGAGGCTGGGAAGCTGCCGCTCGAGATCCTCGACGAGATGAACGAGTTCATTCGACGGCTCGCCGGTGGCACCCCGAGCACGGCGCTGGCGGACGTCTACGCACATTTTCTGGGACATGGCGCGGCCGCGCCGGAGACCGATCGCTGGTACTGGCGTCGCTCGCTCATCGAGCCCAATGCGGCCGGGGCGAACGAGATCCGCCGGGTGTGGCGCAACACGCTCGACGAGGAGGAGCTGCGCGGATGAGCATTCCCGTCGCCCGCGCGCCGCATCCCGCGCTCGCGGCGTGGTCGGCGCTGCGTGCGCAGGCGTCGGGGCGAGGCGCGCTCGTGACACTGGTGCGCACCGATGGCGGCAGCTCCAAGCCGGTGGGGGCACATCTCGCCCTCGCCGAGGACGGCCGCGCCTACGGCAGCGTGACGATCGGCGGGTGCGCGGATGGCCGCGCCCTCGCGGGCGCGGCCGAGGTGCTGCGCTCCGGAGTGCGCGAGCGGATCACGGTTCCGCTCAGCGAGGACGATGCCCTCGCGCTCGGACTCGGCTGCGCCGGCGACGTGGAGCTGCTCATCGAGCGAGTCGGGTTCGACGCCCATGATCCGCTGCGTGAATCGCTCGACGCCGCCGCCGCCGCGCTCGAGCGCGGGGTCCGTGGCGTGCTCGTCACGCCACTGGGCACCGTGCCTGGCCGGTTGTTCGTGGCCGACGATGGCGCGCGAGCCGGTGCCACTGGAGACGGGATACGCGATCGCGCGGCCGCCGAGCTGGCCCTGAAGGCGCTGCGCGATGGAGAGGCGGCAGTCGGCGTACATGAAGCGGTGGACGAGCAGTGGCTCGTGCAGCTGCTCACGCCGGTGCGCACGATCCTCATCGTCGGCGCGACGGAGATTGCCGCCGCGCTCTGTCAGCTGATGGCGCCGCTCGGGTGGCGCTCCGTGCTGATCGATCCGCGCGACGAGCTGCTCGCGGAGCCGCGCTTCGCGTCGGCCACCGAGCACCACGCGGCGCTGCCGGCCGAGCTGGTGGCGTCGCGACTGGGGGGCGCCAGCACGGCGGTGGTGCTCGTGGCGCATGACTACAAGGTGGAGCTGCCGGTGCTGCGCGTCGCGCTCCGTGCGGAGACGCCGTACGTCGGCATGCTGGGCAGCCGCAAGCGCGGCACCGCGGTGCGGGCGATGCTGGCCGAAGACGGGCTCAGTGCGGCAGAGATCGATCGGCTGCGCACGCCGATCGGACTGCCGATCGGGGCGCAGGGCGCCGCGGAGATCGCGGTGAGCATCGTCGCCGAGCTGGTCGCGCACTGGCGCGGAGTGAAATGAGCGGCGCCGCACCGTATCTCGCGCTGGTCGTGGAGCATTACCGGCGCCCGCACAATCAGCGCGCGCTCGGTGCGCCGACGTGCGCGCACGAGGGGACGAACATGCTGTGCGGTGATCGCGTGCGCATCGAGCTGGACGTCCGCGACGGCGTCGTGATGGACGCGGCATTCGCCGCCAGCGCCTGCGCGATCGCGACGGCGTCGGCGTCGCTCCTCACCGAGCGCGTGCGCGGTGGCGCCGTCGACGACGCGTTGCGTGTGGATGAGATTTCGGTGGTCGCGGCACTCGGCGAGGGCGTGCCGGCGGCGCGGCGCAGCTGCGCCGTGCTGCCGCTGCGGGTGCTTCGTCGCGCGCTCGGCGCCGACGCATGATCGCCGGACTCCTCCTCGCCGCGGGACGCAGCGCCCGCTTCGGCGGCGACAAGCTCCTCGCGCCGCTGCACGGCCGGCCCGTGCTGTTCTGGAGCGCGGCGGCGATCGCGACCGAGGTGGATGCCCTGCACGTCGTCGTGCCGCCCGACTCCGAGGCGCGTCTCGCCGCGCTGGAGGGCATTCCCTTCGTCGTCGTGGAGCACGCGGGACGCGACGCCGGCATGGCGAGCTCGATTCGCGCCGGCATCGCGGCACTGCCGCCGGAGGCGGAGGCGGTGGTGATCGCACTGGCCGACCAGCCGCTGGTGTCGCCGGAGGTGGTGCGCCGGCTCTGCATTCGATGGCGCGAGGGCGGGGTCACCGCGGTGGCGCCGCGGTACCGCGATGGTCGCGGACATCCGGTGCTGTTCGGGCGATCGACGTTCGATGCATTGAGCGCCCTCACGGGCGACAGCGGTGCCCGCACGATGCTGCGCTCGATGGGTGACGAGCTGGCGCTGGTGCCGGTGGACGCGACGACACCGGTGGACGTGGACACGCCGGACGCGCTCCGCCGGCTGGCGGCCGTGTGGCGCGGTTGAACCGCTTGCGAGAGGCTGCGTCGCAGGGCACTGTCTAACGATTCACGCCCGGCTCGGCGCGCGTGCCCGCTGAGCCAGCATCCCGCCACCTTCTTCATTCCTTTTGGGGAGAACCACCAATGATGCGCCGTTCGTTGACTGTCGTCTCGCTGCTCACGCTGGCCGCCGCGCCGCTCGCCGCGCAGATGAAGGACCATGATCCCGACAAGAAAGCCGACGGTGGAGCGCTGCCCGCGGGCTGGACGGGCCGCACCGACAAGGAGAGCGCCAAGTTGTCCGACGCGAAGTTCGTGGCGATGGGCCCCGGCTATCACGTCACGTCGGGTCCGGCCGCCATCTACTGGAAGGAAGCGAACAACGTGACCGGTCCGTTCACGGCGACGGCGACCTTCACGCAGACGAAGGCCCCGATGCACCCGGAGGCGTACGGCATCTTCTTCATGGGGAAGAACCTCATCTCGGCCGATCAGAACTACGCGTACCTGCTCGTACGCGGCGACGGCAAGTTCATGGTGAAGCATCGGGCCGGAAAGGACGTCCACACCATCATGGACTGGACGGAGAGCGCCGCGGTGCACAAGCAGGACGCCAACGGCAAGGCGACGAACACGGTGAGCGTCGACGCGAGCAAGCCGGACTCGGTCCGCCTGTCGGTGAACGGGACGCAGGTCGCCGCGCTGCCGGGCGCGCACGTCGGCAGCACCGATGGCTTCGTCGGCCTGCGGGTGAACCACAACCTGGACGTGCACGTGTCCGACTTCACGATCACGCCGAAGAAGGCCACCGTGGGCAAGGCGCCCGCGGCGAAGAAGGCGACGAAGAAGGTCGCACAGAAGAAGGGGTGATCGCACTGCTCGCGGCCGCCGCCCTGCTGGGCGGCGGCCAGCAGGACGTCTACAGCGGCCGAGCGAACCAGCTGCACGTCCGTCCGCCGCGCCAGGAGGAGGTCGGCGCGGTCGTGGACGGGCGACTCGACGAGCCGCAGTGGGCGCATGCGGCCCTGCTCACCGGCTTCTCGCAGTTCTCGCCGACCGACGGCACGCCCGCCGCGGACTCCACCGAGGTGCTCGTGTGGTATTCGCCGACGGCGATCCATTTCGGCATTCGCGCCTTCGAGCCGCACGGCGTGCCGCGCGCGACGCTCGCGGACCGCGATCGCATCAGCGCGGACGACCAGATCCAGATCCTGCTCGGCACCTTCAACGACGGGCGCCAGGCGAGCGTGTTCGCCGTCAATCCCCTGGGCGTCCAGGCGGATGGCACGCTCACGGAGTCGAACCAGAATCTCTCCGCCGGATTCGGCGGCGGCGCGCTGGCGCGCCAGCCCGCCGATCTCAGCTCCGACTTCGTGTTCCAGTCGAAGGGCGAGGTGACGCGCGACGGCTACGTCATCGAAGTGCGGATCCCGTTCAAGAGCCTGAAGTATCAGTCCGCCGACGTCCAAGGCTGGGGGATCAACGTCGTGCGGGAGGTGCAGCATTCAGGTCATGAAGACAGCTGGGCGCCGGCGCGACGGGCGGGGCTTTCGTTCCTCGCGCAATCGGGAGTGCTCGAGGGATTGACCGGGCTGCGCCGCGGTCTCGTGCTCGACGTCAATCCGGAGGCGACGCAACGGACGTCCGGTACGCCGCCCGTCGGCCCGCCGGCCGGATGGCAGTACGCCGCGGGACGTCCCGAGCTGGGCGGGAACGTGCGGTGGGGGATCAGCAACAACCTGACCCTCAACGGCACGGTCAACCCCGACTTCTCGCAGATCGAGTCCGATGCGGGCCAGTTCGTGTTCGATCCGCGGCAGGCGCTCTTCTTCCAGGAGAAGCGTCCATTCTTCCTGGACGGCATCGAGCAGTTCACGACGCCGCATTCGCTGATCTACACGCGGACGGTGGTGCAGCCGGTGGGGGCGGTCAAGCTCACTGGCAAGCTGTCAGGTACGAACCTCGCCTTCCTCAGCGCGGTGGACGACGTCATCGGCTCCGCGTCGCGCACGGATCATCCGGTGTTCAACATCGTGCGCGTGCAGCGCGACGTGGGCGCCGGCTCCAAGGTGGGCGTCGCCTACACCGATCGGGTGGAGGGCGGCGCGTACAATCGCGTCGCCGACGTGGACGGCACCTATCTCTTCGGCGGCATCTACAGCTTCCAGGCGCAGTACGCGGGCAGCTTCACGAAACAACCTGATGGCCTGGTGCTGAACGCGCCGCTCTGGCACGCCGGCATCAACCGGAACGGCAAGCACTTCGCCTTCAGCTACGCGCTGGACGGCGTGCATGAGGACTTCCGCACGGCGAGCGGCTACATCAATCGCGGCGGTGTGGTGAACGGCAACGTGGACCAGCGCTACACCTGGTTCGGCACGCCTGGCGCGCTCGTCGAGGCGCTCACCTTCAATCCCGGGTACTTCAGCACGTGGCGCTACCAGGCCTTCGTGCACCAGGACGACGCGATCGAGAAGAAGCTCCACCTCACGCTCAACGCCACCGTGCGCGGCGGGTGGAACGCGGGCGTGGGCTACTTCGTCGAGACCTTCGGCTTCGATCCCGGCCTGTATGCGAGCTATCGGCTCGCGGATCCGTCCGGCGCGCGGCTTCCGTTCACTGGAGTAGGCCGGATCCCGAACAGCGAGGCGTTCATCTCCTTCGGCACGCCGGCGGGGAAGCGCATCTCGGCGAACGCTTTCTACCTCTGGGGGCACGACGAGAACTTCTTCGAGTGGGCGTCCTCGAACATCATCATCGGCCAGTACGGTCTCAACTTCCGTCCCACGGACCGGCTGCGCGCCGAGGCGACGTACAATCTCCAGAGCTTCAACCGGCGCACCGACGGCAGCATCGTCGGCAACAACCGCATCCCGCGGCTCAAGGTGGAGTATCAGCTCGCCCGCCCGGTGTTCGTGCGGCTCGTGGGCGAGTATCAGTCGCTCTACCGCGACGCGCTGCGTGACGTCGGCCGCACGGAGCTGCCGATCGTCACGTACGATCAGTGCGCGGGCTACGCGTATCAGCAGACGGTCGCCTGCCAGCGGAGCAGCTTCCGCGGCGACTTCCTGTTCTCCTACCAGCCGAATCCGGGGACGGTGTTCTTCCTCGGTTACGGTGCCGGCTATGCCGATGCGCGACCGCTGGCGCAGCCGTTCGAGTTCCCGCGCAGCTTTGGCCTCCGCGGCTACGACCGCACCGACGACGCCTTCTTCGTGAAGGCGAGCTACCTGTTCCGACTCTGACCCGAGACGCATGACCGACGCCGCACGCAGTGCCTCCCCCGGAGTCGCCGATGCGGCGCCGGAGACCGTGCTTCCGCGCGCGCTGGGGCTGCGCGACCTCGTCCTGTTCAACCTCGTCGCCGTGGTGGGGTTGCGCTGGCTCGCGACGGCGGGGAAGGCGGGGCCGAGCGCGCTCGTGCTCTGGTTGCTCGCGGCGGTGTTCTTCTTCGTGCCGCAGGGGCTGGTGGTGACCGAGCTGTCGTCGCGCTTTCCGCAGGAGGGCGGGATCTACCAGTGGACCAAGCGCGCGCTCGGCGAGAAGCACGGGTATCTGTGCGGCTGGTGCTACTGGGTGTGCAATGTCCTCTACTATCCGAACCTGCTCATCTCCTCCGCGGTGATCGCGACCTTCGTCGTGGGGAAGGGAGAAAGCGGGCTGGTGAACAGCTGGACGTACGTGCTCACCGCCACGCTGCTCTGCCTCTGGCTCGCCGTGCTGCTCAACATCGTGGGACTGGGCACCGGGAAGTGGCTGCAGAACGCCGGCGGCATCGGGACGTACATCCCCGGGGTGATCCTCATCCTGCTCGGCGGCTATGCCGCGGTCACCGGCCATGCGTCGGCGAATCCGATCACGCGCACGAACATCATGCCCGACCTCGGACATCTGCCGGGGCTCAACCTGTGGGCCTCCATCGCGTTCGCCTTCGCGGGGCTCGAGCTCTCGAGCGCCATGGGCGGCGAGGTGCGCAATCCTCGACGGACGCTGCCGCGGGCGATCCTGATCTCGGCGCCGCTGATCGCGCTGGTCTACATCCTGGGGACGGGCGCCCTGCTCTGGCTCATCCCGACGGGCGAGATCAACATCGTGTCGGGATTCCTGCAGGCGACGTCGGCGGGAGCACGGGACATCAGCCCGTCGCTCTGGTGGCTCGCGCCGCTCGCCGCCGCGGCGTACACCCTCGGCAACATCGGCGGCGTGGGCGCGTGGCTCACGGGACCGGCGCGCGTGGCGTTCGCGATCGGGCTCGATCGGTACTTCCCCCCCGCCTTCGGCAAGGTGCATCCGAAGTGGAAGACGCCGTACGTCGCGATCCTCGTGCAGGCCGGACTGGCGACGCTGTTCCTGCTGCTCTCGGTGCTGGGAAAAGGGACGACCGTGGAGAAGGCCTATCTGATCCTGCTCGACACGCAGCTGCTGGTCTACTTCATCCCGTACGTCTACCTGTTCGTCTCCTTCCTCGTGCATCGCCGCACCGAGGCGCCGCCGGAGACGGTCCGCGTGCCCGGAGGCAAGGTCGGCGCGACGGCGGTGGGGATCAGTGGCCTGCTCGTGACGCTGTTCGCGATGGGCGTTGCGACGATCCCACCGGGCGACGATGCGCAGCCGGCGCTGTTCGTGATCAAGGTGGTGGGCGGAGCGCTCGCATTCGTGCTGATCGGGGGATTCGTGTACTGGCGGGCGCAGCGACGGCCAGTCCCGGCATCACACTAGCCGGGCGATCATCTCCCGCGCGTTCGACGCTCCGTAGTTCCCATAGCAGTTGTTGAAGAACACGATCGTCCGCGTCGCCTCGACGGCGGCGGACTCGATCAGCGGCAGGGCGGCGTCGAGCTCGTCGGGCGAGTAGAGGTAGCGATAGCGCTCCACCGTCGGCACCTTGGCCGCTTCCCAGGTGGCGGTGCGGCGGCCATGCAGCCGGACCATCGCGAGGGCGGGTGTGGTGACCGCCGCGACCGCCGGCACACTGCTCTCGAGTCCCTGTGGTCCGTCGACGATCACGTGCGTGAGCCCGAGCTCGCGCAGCATGTCGAGCGTCCAGCCGGTGGATTTCGCGGAGTTGAACCAGAGTCGGTTCCGAAACTCGACCGTGGCGGGAATTCCGGCGAGGCGCGTCGCCGCTTCCGCCAGGAGGTCCTTGTTCGCCGGGGTGGGGAGAAACCAGCGCGGATACTGGAGCAGGATTCCGCCAAGCTTGCCCCTTTCCTCGAGGGGTGACAGGGCGTCGATGAAGTGCGCCCAGACGGCGTCGATCAGGTCGAGCGGCAGGTCCTTCGCATAGACGCGCGACTTCTCCGCGACCGCACGCGGCAGCGCCTCCACGAGCAGCTCCGGCAGGCGCGCGACCTCGGTGGGCTGACCGGTCATCAGCGCGTGCGCCTTGACGTGGAAGGTGAAGTGCGCGGGGGTTCGCTCTGCCCACAGCCGCGCGGTGGACCGCTCCGGGAGCGAGTAGTAGCTGGAGTCGACCTCAACGACTGGAAACTGCTCCGCGTAGTAGCGGAGTCGCTCTTCGGCCGACGAGACGCCACGCGGATAGAAGACGTTGCCGCGGACCATCGTCGGATCGGTCCAGGACGCCGTTCCGATGCGGATCTCGTGGGCGCGGGCGCCCGGTGCCGCCATCGGGAGGCCGAGCAGTTCGGCAGGGATGCGGGCGAGCGCGCGGTCGGCCCGGTTGCGGGCGACCTCGAAGCCCGGGTCGTGCGCGGGGTCGAGATCGGGAGCGGGAAGCGGCGCGGTGGCGCGGGGCATTGGAACGGGTTGTCGGTGGCAGGAGTTCGTCCGGAACGTCCGCGCCGATGCCGGCGCGAGCGGTCGATGCACGACGGTTCATCTCAACGGTAACTTCGGCCCCATGGGTTGGCCCACCGACGCGCCGCGTTCGTCGCGACGGCAGGTGACGCCACCCTTCCGGAAGGGGTCTGCGATCTCTGGCACCATCCACATTCGCGGCCGTCCCACGCGCCCGCTTCCGCCCTCCTCGTACGACGGCGTCAGCGCGTGCCGCGGTGCGGCACATTCCTGGTCTCTGGTGGCGCCCTGCGCCGCGCCGTTCGTAGACACCTCGACATACCAGTTCCGCTCACGCGTCCATCCCGACCGCAGGCCGGTCGTGGATGGCATTCGAATTTTGTCGTTCGTCGTTCGTCGTCGGGAATCTCGTGCAGTCGAAAACCAATCACCACGGGGGAGGGATGCACTTCACGCGCTCACAGGCCTGGCTCGGCGCTCTGACGCTGGCGTTGCTTCTTGGAAGCAGCGCGGCGGCACAGGCGCAGCAGGCGACCGTCACCGGACGAGTGACGGAAGCGGGATCGGGGACGCCGATCTCCGATGCGCAGGTCTTCATCGTCGGCACCAATCTGGGCGGGCTCACCAATCAGGACGGGCGCTACCTCCTGCGCAACGTGCCCGTCGGCGCGCAGCAGCTGCGGGTCATCCGCATCGGCTATACGGAGATGAAGCGGCCGATCACGGTGGTCGCCGGGCAGTCGACCACGCTGGATCTCGCCCTGTCGAAGTCGGTGATCTCCCTCCAGGAGGTCGTGACCACGGCGACGGGTGACACCCGGCGCGTCGAGATCGGCAACGCCATCTCGAACATCGACGCGAGCAAGGTCGTGCAGAGCTCGCCGATCAGCACCGTATCCGATCTGCTGAACTCCCGCGCTCCTGGCGTGCAGGTGCTCTCGGGCACCCAGACCGGTACCGGCTCGCGCATTCGCGTCCGCGGCAACAACAGCCTCTCGCTCAACAACGACCCGATCTACGTGATCGACGGCGTGCGCATGACGAGCGATCAGGCGTCCGGCATCAGCACGGGCGGCAATCGCGCCAACCGCGTCGGCGATCTGAATCCCGAGGAGATCGAGAACATCGAAATCGTCAAGGGTCCCTCCGCCGCGACGCTCTACGGCACCGACGCCGCGAACGGCGTCGTGGTGATCACCACCAAGAAGGGCCGGGCCGGCGCCCCGCAGTGGCTCGTCCACACGGAGGGCGGCCTGATCACCGATCGGAACACCTATTCCGACAACTACACGATCGCCGGCCACACGCCGGGACTCACCGCCTACCGCGAATGCGCGCTGCCGCTCATCTCGGCCGGCACGTGCATCAAGGACAGCGTGCGCGTCTACGCGCCGATCAAGGATCCCGACGCGACGCCGCTCGGCACGGGCAACCGACTCGCCTACGGGGCGCAGCTCTCCGGCGGCACCGAGACGGTGCGCTACTTCCTCTCGGGGGACCGGGCTGACGAGACGGGTGTGCTGTCCCTTCCGGAGTTCGAGCGTCGCCGCTTCGAGCGCTCAGGGCTGGTGCTGCACGACTACACCGAACGGCCGAACAACCAGGTCAAGAACAGCTTCCGCACGAACATCAACGCCGCGGTCACGCCGAAGCTCGACGTGGCGGTGAACGCGGGCTTCATCAACAGCGACACCCGCTTCTCCCTCGAGTCGAACGCCACCGCTGGTTTGGGTTCGCACCTCTTCGGAGGCCCGGGCTATCGCACCAACGGGTTCGTCTCCACGAGCGGCACCGTGCCGGCGCCCGCCGACTCCCTCAGCGGCTACCGCGCCTGGACGCCCGGCTACAGCTGGCAGGAGAAGACCGGCCAGCAGGTCAACCGGTTCATCCTCGGACTCAACGCCCAGTTCCGGCCCACCAGCTGGCTGCAGATCCGCGGGCTCGTCGGCAACGACCTGACCGACCGCCGTGACGAGGACCTGCTGCTGCGCGGAGAAGGACCGCCCATCACCACGCGCTATCGCGAGGGCTTCAAGGACCAGTTGGGCACCAACATCCGCAACCTGTCGGCCGACCTTGGCGGCACGGCGACGTTCAACCCGACGTCGTCGATCAACTCCAAGACGACCATCGGCACGCAGTTCGTCGACCGCACGTTCGAGCAGACGGAGGCGTACGGTCAGTATCTCCCGCCGGGCGCGCAGACGGCCAGCTCTGGCGCATCGCCGCAGGCGTTCGAGGCGTACACGATCCAGAAGACGCTCGGACTGTTCGTCGAGGAAGCGGTGGCGTTCCGCGACCGCCTGTTCGTCACCGGCGCGCTCCGCACCGATCAGAACAGTGCCTTCGGCACGAACTTCCAGCGCGTGATCTATCCGAAGGCGAGCGTCTCGTGGCTCACGTCGGAAGAGGATTTCTTCCCGAAGTACGGGTGGCTGAACAGCCTGCGCCTTCGCGCCGCCTACGGCGCGTCGGGCGTGCAGCCGGGCAGCAACGATGCGCTGCGCTCGTTCGACGGACTGAGCCCGAACATCCGCGGCGTCGATCAGCCGGGCGTCATCTACTCGGCCGTCGGCAACGACAGCCTCAAGCCCGAGCGTACGACGGAGCTCGAAGCGGGCTTCGAGATGAAGTTCTTCGCCAACCGGATGTCGCTGGACTACACCTACTACAGCAAGCGCACGAAGGACGCGCTCATCTCCGCCATCGTCGCCCCGTCCGTCGGCGCCGCGAACACGCAGCGCCAGAACCTGGGTGCGGTGGGGAACACCGGGCACGAGCTGCTCGCCAACGCGCAGATCATCGACCGTCCGACGGTCGGGTTCGACCTCACGCTGAGCGGCTCGATCAACGACAACAAGCTGATCAGCCTCGGCGGCACCCCGCCGCAGATCGGGACCACCACGCGCGCCGTGGAGGGCTATCCGCTGTTCGGCCTGTGGGCACAGCCCATCGAGGGATGGGAGGACAAGAACGGCGACGGCATCCTCACCTACAACGTGAATCCCGCGCTGAACGAAGTGTTCGTCGGGGACTCGGCGATCTTCCGCGGCTACAGCTCGCCGCGGTATTCACTCACCGCCACGCCGGCGCTCGACCTCCTCAACCGGCGGTTCCGCATCCAGGCGCTGTTCGACTACCGCGGTGGCAACAAGTACTACAACAACACGGAGCGCATCCGCTGCGTGAGCCGCCAGAACTGCAACGGGCTCATGAACCCGAACTCCTCGCTCGAGGAGCAGGCGATGGTCGTCGCGACCCGTGACCATCCCTCCAAGACGCTGGACGGCTTCTTCCAGCCGGGCTCGTTCGTCAAGCTCCGCGAGATCTCGGCGACCTTCACGGCGCCGGAGAACCTGGTGGCCCGCCTGCGCGGCGCTCGCAGCCTCAGCCTCACCGCCAGCGCGCGCAACCTGAAGACGTGGACCAACTACCGCGGCGTGGATCCCGAGACGGACTTCACCGCGAGCGAGACCAGCAACACGCCGCAGGATTTCCAGACCGTCGGTCCGCCGAGCTACTTCATCTTCCGACTGAACGTCGGGTTCTGACGCCAACCGTAGAGACGACATACATGAGACGAAATACTTTCCGGGGCCGAATTCTCGTCGTCGCGACGCTGGTCGCGGCGGCGGGCGCGACCTCGCTCGTGGCGTGCAGCAGCGTCACCGATTCTCTGCTGCAGGCGGAGGATCCGGATCTGGTGGTGCCCGGCACGCTTCAGAACTCGGAGGGGGCGCTCGCCCTCTACGTCGGCGCCATTGGCCGCCTCCGCCAGGCGACCGTGTCCACCTCCACCATCCAGGAGCCGAGTTGGCTGTTCAGCGGCCTGCTCGCCGACGAATGGTCGACCAGCTCGACGTTCGTCCAGAACGACGAGGTGGACCAGCGCAACATCAAGACGGACAACAGCTCCGTGCGCGACCAGTTCCGTGCACTGGCTCGCGCTCGCACGGCGGCCAACCAGGCGCTGGAGGGGCTGCGCGCGTTCCTGCCGAACGATCGAACCAGGCAGGCAGAGATGTATTTCGTCCGTGGCTTCGCCGAGATGCAGATGGCGCAGGACTACTGCAACGGGATCCCGCTGACGGACATCGTGGGCACGACGGTGACCTTCGGCCAACCGCTGCCGGTTTCAGACGTGTTCGACAAGGCCATCGCGTCGTACGATTCGGCGATCGCCTTCGCCACGGCCACCGACACGACCACTGTGCGCGTCCTGCGTGCGGCCCGGGTCGGCAAGGCGCGAGCACTGGTCGGGAACAACAGGATCGCCGAGGCGGCGGCGCTCGTCACCACCGCGCTCGTCCCGACCACGTATGAGTACGAAGTCACGCACTCCATCACCGGCGGCAGCAACGCCATCTGGGGACAAGGCGCCAGTGCGCGGCGATACACGGTGAGCGACAGTCTCGAGGGCAACGCCCGCAACCTGCTCGTGAAGAACGTGATTCCATTCTTCTCGCTCCAGGATCCGCGGCTGCCGGTCAAGTACACCACGTCGGGAGCGGGCGGGAAGGACACGACGAAATCGCAGGACGGCTTCACCTTCTCCCGCACGACGACGCTCTACGGCCAGCTCACCAACGCCGCGCTCGTCAACGGCATCGACGCGCGGATGATCGAGGCAGAAGCGGCATTGCGGAACAACGACTTCGCCGCCATGACGGCGATCCTCAACGCGCTGCGTGCGGCACCGCCGAAGATCGGCGACATCCAGCCGACGGCAGCACAACTGCTCCCGCTCGCCGTTCCGGCGACGGCAGGGGACGCCCGCACGCTTCTCTTCCGTGAAAAGGCGCTCTGGACGTTCAGTCGCGGCCAGCGGCTCAACGACCTTCGCCGGCTCGTCCGCCAGTACAATCTCCCGCCGGATCAGGTGTATCCCGTGGGCACGCATTACCGCGGGGGTGTCTACGGACCGGACGTCAATCTGCCGGTGCCGAAGGACGAGGAGAAGAACAACCCGAACTTCACCGGGTGCATCGACCGCAAGGCGTAAGGATCGACCAGCATTCAATGCACACACCGAGGGAGCCCGTCGATCCGACGGGCTCCCTCGGTGCATTCGGCCCTCCCTCACGGCGGAACCCTGACATTTGACGCACCGTAGTGCCCACCACACGTTTCCCCGCGGCGCGCCGAGCGTATCGCGTCCGCACCCTCCAACCTCTCCTCCGCATGATCGTCGTTCTCGCCGCGCTCGCCCTGCTCCAGCAGGCGCAGGCGCAACCGCAGGCATTGCCCGGGCTCAAGGAGTCGTCCGTGGTGCGCATCACCCTTTCTCCGGCGCCACTCGTGGTTGCCGCCAGCGACTCCATCCAGCTCACGGCGACCGCATACGACGCCAGCGGGAAGCGGGTGGAGAATGCCGGGTTGCGGTTCGCTGCCGCCGCGTCCAACGCCGGCCAGCTCGACTCGGCCGGCAAGGTCGTGGCTCGGGGCACCGGTAAGCTCACCGGAGCGGTGATCTCGCTCATGACCGGCCACAAGCCGTTCGTGAAGCGGTTCGAAGTCGTGATGGTGCCCGACGCGCCGTCGCGGATCGTGATCGGCGGCCTTCCCGCGCGCATGGTCGTGGGGCAACGCGTGCGCGCGACGACGGACGTCTACACGAAGGCCAACGATCGGCGTGAGACGGATGCCGTGCGGTGGACCTCCGGCATGCCCGCGGCGATCACCGTGGACGGCGACGGCTTCGTGACCGCCGTCGCGCCGGGCCGCGCCGCCATCACGGCGACCG
>DASSIC010000297.1:0-9533 GCA_035692325.1 Gemmatimonadaceae bacterium
CACGCCGGTCACGACGACGGCGACGCGAGTCCATCGCGACCGAGCCCATTCCACGCGTGCGATCACGTCTCGGTCATCCCGGTGACGATGGCGGAAGCGCGCGCCCAATCGCGCCGCAATGCGTACCGCGCGAGCAGGATCATGCGCGTCGGCCAGAACCAGAGTGAAAATAGCATCCGCCACGGGGCTCGGTAGCCACGCCGCGCCAGTCGTCGCCGGTTGCGGTCCCGCAGCCGGATTTGCATCGGTGTCGGTTCCGTGCCGATGGCCGGAACACGATGGGCGAGGCGCGCGGCGGGCACCCACCCCATGCGCCAGCCCGCGTCCGCGAGACGGACCGACAGCTCGAGGTCCTCGACGTACGCGAAGTAGTCGGCCTGAAACGGGCCGACTTCCTCGATTGCCGCGCAGCGCAGGAGCAGACAGCACCCGGTCAGGAACGAGCACTCGTGCCAAGGTGCGCCGTCGAGCCGGTCCAGCACGCGCGCGACGGGCGCGTTCCAGTGCTCGTGCACACCTATCGCACGAATCCGATCGTGCCGGCCGCCGGCGAACCAGATTCGCTCGGGATCGTCGAACCGCACGATCAGCGGCGCGAGCGAGGCGATTCGCGCATCGGTCGCCGCCACGTCCAGCAGGCGACGGAGGCAGTCGGGATCGGCGACGGTATCGTTGTTCACCACCACGACCCATTCCGTGCCGCGCGCGCGCGCCCACTCGAGTCCAAGGTTGTTCCCTCCCGCGTACCCGAGGTTCTCACCGGTCTGCAGATACGGCAGCGCCGGATAGCGCGCGTGGAGGCGCGCCCCGCTGCCGTCGGGCGACGCGTTGTCGATCAGCAGAATGTCGAAGGAGACGCCACGCTGTGCGATGAGGGAGTCCAGACACGCCGCGGTGTCGTGCTCGCCATTCCAGTTGAGGACCACCACCACGACGGTGGGATCCTTCGGCGACGAAGGCGCCGACATCACGGCACCGGTGCTGGTCTGCGAGATCAATCCTGACATCCGGACAAGGCCGTCTCGGGCCGGAACACGTTCATCACTGTCGTTGGAAGAGGAGCATGGCGCCGAGATGGCCGCCGTGGTCGGTGAGCCGGGCGTGCACGTGGGTGCACCCCCGGTCTCTCAGCATGGCGAACAGGTCGGCGAGATCGTAGCGGTACATCGGGATGAGCGGCTCGCGGAGCGGACGATGCTGCACGACGTTGGCGAGCAGGTTCACGCCAGGAATCGTTCGGCGCAGCTGATGAACGATGCGGCGCGTGGTCGACGCCCGACGTGCATAGGTGAAATGCAGCGCGCCGATCCCACCGGAGGCAAGACGGCCGACGAGGCTGTCCGCCAGCCACACGCCCAGGCGCGGCGGGATGTGCTGAAACACGATGTAGGAGTGGATGAAATCGAGCGTCGGGGCGGCGGGCGGCGGGCCCGAGAAGAACGCACCCGACGTGACGAGCGTGACGTTGCGCACCTGTCGCGCTTCGCAGTTCCGGCGAGCTTCGTCGAGCATCGTCTGGCTGATGTCCACTCCGGTGACGTGACCGCATTCGCGCGCCAGGGGGATCGTCAAGCGCCCGACGCCGCACCCGAAGTCCAGCGCACGAGACGGGCTGAATGCGGGATCGATGACACGGCGAATTTCGGCCAGCGTGTCGGCGACGTCCCGCTCTCCCGAGCGATCGAAGCGCGCCATCGCGTCGTCCGCGGCACGGTCCTGACGAAAGCCGTCCTCGTTGAGCACGGCGTAGTACGGATCGCGGGCGAGACGTTCCCAGCGCGCTCGTTCGCCGTCCAGCTCGCGCGGCGGCGTCACGTGGCCACGAGCGAAGCGGGACGCGCGCTCGGGTGACGCGCGAGCATCGCAAGCGCACGATCGGCCACCGCGGCGACCGGGATGTCCTGCATGCAGAGGTTGTTGCTGCACGCCGCGAACTCGCGTCCGTCGTAGCACGGCCGGCACGCCAGCGAGGCACCGCCCCAGATGACGCTCGTCGCCGCGTCCTCGATCACGAACTGCGATGGCGTGGTGGGCCCGAACAGCGCGATCAGCGGCGCGCGGACGAGACGCGCCAGGTGCATCGGTCCCGTGTCGTGCGCGATCACCAGGTCGGCCGCGTTCAGCACCCCGAGCGTTCCGACCACGTCGTGCGCGCCGATCCGGTCGTGCACGTCGAGCCCGTCGAAGTGCGGCCGGACCCATGCATCGGCGGCATCGCCGACGAGCGTGACGGTGATGCCGGCGCGACGGAGCCGCGTCGCGAGGTCGCGGTAGCGCTCGATCGGCCACCGCTTCAACGCGCTCTCACGAAGTACGTTGCGCGCGCCACCCGGCACCAGGACCACGCCGGCATGCACCGCCGATGTCGTCGGCAGAAACGGCCGCACGTCGGCCAGGGGCGCGTGCCCGGCGATCGGGCCCCGCGATTCGTCGTCCAACAGGCGGATGTACTCGTCCCCATGATACCGGCCCGGTATCGGCAGCATGTCCGGCGATGGCCCGTGCGACAGGCGGCGGACGCGTGACGCACGAACCGGCAGAACGAGCGCCTGAAATCGCCGATCCGCGTGCGCCATCAGGATTTCGTCGAACCGGCGGCCCGCGAGAAGGCGCCACGCCGAAACGAGCGCCGTGACGCGACCGAAGGCGCTGCCGCGCAACAGGCTGCGCTCGTCCACGACGACCACCTCGTTCACCTCCGCGAACAGCCGCACCAGATCAGCCGCCCCGCCGCCACAGAGCCAGGTCACGTGCGCGTTCGCATCACGCGCGCGAATCGCGCCCGGCAGAGTCGACGCCATGGCGACGTCGCCGAGCGCGGACAGCTTGACGATGAGGTAGCGCCCACCGTTCATGGAATGGACCGCCGCGGAGGAGCAGAGCGCGGCATTCCGCCTCCGGGGTGAAGGGTGCGTCGGTCACGATCGGACGTCGCGGCCGGCATCGCGACGAGCTGCGCCAGGGGACGGATCATCGGTGTCGGCCTGATCGACCAGGCGAGGATCGACGCGATGCCCCACAGAATCCACAGCGGCTCCATCACGAAGACGGTGAGGAGGCTGTTGACGAAGAAGCTCTGCACACAGATGGCGACCGTCGCGGCGCCGATGCCGACGGCGAGGGACCGGAAGGCTTGCGACGTCGCCTGATCCCGCCACACCCGCCGGCACCGATGCACTACCGCCGCGAGCATCCAAAGATACAGGGTCAGGCCGACCACCCCGGTCATCACTGCGATGAAGAGGAGCCCGCCGTCCGTCGAGTTCCCGGCGAGGCCCTTTCTCGGCCAGCCATACGACTCCCCGACGTAGCCGAACGTGTTGAATCCGACGCCGATGATCGGGTTGTCGGCGAACACTCGGATGGCCCGCAGCCAGTTGGTCACGCGGGTCATCGCCGAGGCGTCGACCTCGAGCTTGGTGTATGCCTGCGCGTATTGGATGAGCTTGGGCGAGGCCGCCGCGATGGCGACGCCAATCAGCGCACCGAACCGGAGCATGCGTCGCGACACGCCCCGCACGGCGAGGATGATCACGCCGGCCACGAACAAGGCGACGAACGAGCTGCGCGACAGAGTCGCCACCTGGGCGGCGAACATCAGGGACGGTTTCCACAGCGCGACTCGCTCGCCGCCCGCCAGCTGCGCGAGTTGCACGATGAGCGTGAGTATGATCATTCCGCCGGCGATGTTCGGCTCCAGCACGGTGGAGACGAGCCGGTTGCCCTGCTCGTCCCAGTCGATCCAGACGCGCGACTCCGGGTACACGACCTGCGCGAAGTGCGGAATGAAGATCGCCTGGATGATGCCGAACGCCGCGAAGACGAGCATGGTCGCTTCCAGCGTGTGCCACAGCGTCATGACGTCGTCGGAGCGGACGACGTTGATCACGACGACGTAGATCCCCAGATAGACGACCCACCGCGCGAGGTACGCGGTGCTCGCAAGCAGCTCGAACGCGCTCAGCCCATATTTCGGCACGGAGAGCACGGCCGAGATGCCGCCCAGGGCAGCGAAGAGCAGGGCGATGCCGGCCACCCGATCGATCCGGAGCGACTGCGAGACCAGCCCGCTCATCACCCCGGCCGCGATCATCGTCATCACGCAGAGATCGTTCACCAGCAGCGGCGCGTCGCCCGTGCCGGTGGGCAGGACCGGGATACGGCCGAGCTGCCCCACGAGCATGAGCACCAGCGCAACTCGCACCACTGTGAGCGGACGGAAGCGCCAGTGGTCCCCCACAGCGACTCCGGGGGAGACCAGCCGCCAGCGCGAGTCCGCTACGCCCGCGCGCACCTCACCGCGCGAGAGCGCCATGCGGCTCCCCATCGCTCAGCACCACTCCGGCGCAGGGCACCTCGAGGCGGCGCAGCGTATCGAGTGCACCCACCAGCTCGCGACGGTTGATCCGGCGCGACGGCGCGACGAGCAGCACCGGACGCGACTCGTGGAGGACGGCCGCGGTGGACTCGGCGCTCAGTCCCGGGAGACGCGCGATCACGAGCCCGTGCTCCTGCTCCAGTCGCGCGATCATGCCGCCCACGCTGTTCCCGAGCTGCGTCACCGGGTTTGGCGCCGTGAGATCGAGAATGGTCGCGCTTTCTCCGCGCGCGAGCGCGGTTTCGGCAAGCCGTTCGGCGACGCGCGCCGTCTCGACGTGCGGCTCGACGGGAATGAGGAGCAGGGTGCGCACGCTCGACCGCCCCGACATGAGCAGCGGCGTCCGGGCATCGAAGCGCAGCGCCGGGACGCCGAGCGCGCGCTCGATGGCGTATTGATCCTCGAGGTAGCGTCCGTGCGACCCGCCCACCAGGGCGAGCACGATCCCCATGAGGAGCCCGGCCGCCAGGCCGACCCCGCTCGTCAGCCACGGCTCGGGGAACACGACCTTCTTGGGCACGATGGCAACGTCCAGTCCCCGCACGTCACCGCCTTCGGTCACCGTGTTCAGCCGCGCCTGGACGAGCTCCGTCTGGAGCGCCGTCTGCGTCGTGCCGAGACGCTTCACGTCCCGCATCAGGCGTCCACCCTCTTCGGCGGCACCGGGAAACGAGCCCAGTTTGGCATCCATCGCCGCCAGCTGGGTGTTGATTTGTGCGCGCTGCTTGGCGAGTGACGCCTGATACGACTTCGCCAGCGGAATGAGCTGCCCTTCCACGTCCGTGATGCTGCGCGACAGCGCGACGACCTCCGGATCGGTCTCGAGACGCCGTTCGAGCAGGCGCGTCCGCTCCGTTTCGAGCGTGGAGAGCTGCTGCAACAGGCTGTTGATGCCGCCGCTCTTCAGGAACGCGGGAAACCCGACGAGCTGGCGCGCCGACATGGTGCCGGCGGCGATCTGGGCAAGCAGCTGGTCGAGCGCCACGGCTTCCACTTCGACCTCCCCCAGGCTCTTGCGGAGCTCCGAGACGGATTCGAGCTCGAGCTTCCCGACGATTTCGGGGTCGAGCAGGCCGCTTCGCTCCTGAAAACGCCGCAGATTGCGCTCCGCCGCGCCCAGCTCGCGCGTCACGGAGTCGAGCTCCGTGGCCAGGAATTCGGCGCGGTGTGCGTTCACTCCGCGGTCGGACGTCCGCTTGCGCGCGAGAAACTCTGCCAGGGCCACATTGGGCACCATGGCGGCCGTGATGGAGTCGGGCGCCCGGAAGGAAACGCGGAGCACTTCGCCGCCTACCTTCTTCACACCGAAGTTCGTATTGACGCGCTTGATCGCATCCTCGAGATCGAGCAGTCGCAGGGTGAACTCGGGCGGCAGCGTCTCGTTCATCGTGAGCGCACCAACCGGCAGCACGAGCCGTCCGCCCGCCGCCACGGTGGTGTCCACGCCCCGTCCCGCGACATGGTACTGGCCGGCCGCGGTTCGGGTGAATCGAAGATCCAGCCGGCGGAACGGCCGTGGCAGATCCGCGTCCCTCACGAACGCGCTGCTGGGAAGGTTGGTGGGCGAGCGCGGCTCAACCTGCAGGTGCAGCGAATCGATCACGGCGCGCAACACCGCGCTGCTCTGGAGAATCTGGATATCGGTCTCCAGCGGCGAGCCTGACCCGCCGAGCACGGCGGACACGCCGCCGGCGATCACCTCCCCACCCGCCCCTCCTCCGTTGCCGCTCGCGCCGCCGCCGCCGACGACCTCGCCGGCCACGCGCGACAACAGCGACCCCATGCCGGCGGACGACTTCACGACCACGCTCGCCGATCCGCTGAACCGCCTCGGTCCGAAGAGGATCAACAGGAGCGCGATCAATCCGGCCACGGCGACGCTCGCGAGTATCGTGCGCCACCCTCGCCGCAGCGAACGCGCGACGTCCGCCAAGTCGATCGTGTCCGCGCTCATCGTGCTCATTGCTTCAGGAGGGTGAGGATGAACGACGCAACCAGCACGCCGGTGCTGGCGATCGCGAACGCGTTCCGCTCGAACCAGGACCGCATCCCGACGAACACCTGATCACCCGACTGCAGATCCGCGGCGCGGGAGATATCGTCCTGCCAATGCGGCGCCGGAATGGAGACTCCCTCGCGGATGATGAACACCTTGGCGGGATTCCCGATCTCGGTGATGCCGCCGGCGCGCGCGATCACGTCGCGCAGGGTGCTGGAGAGATCGACGAAATAGATGTCGGGGCGCCGCACCTCGCCGATCACCACGATCCGCCGCAGCACGGTGATGGTGATCTCGGGGTCCCGGAGAAAGGCACCGTACCGCGTACGGAGCGTATCCTCTAGCGCACCGATGGCAAAGCTCGCCGCATGCACCGTCCCGATCTTGGCGAGCACGATGTCGCCACGAGGGTTGACCATGACCTCGTCGGAGAGACCGGCTTCCCGATACACCTTGACCACGACCCGGTCGCCGGGCTGCACTCGCGCCTCTCCGGCGCGGAGTGCGGCGGCGACCTTGGCCGTGTCCTGCGCGGACAGCGCAGGTAGCACGGACAGCGAGAGCGCAATGCCGAGCACGGTGGCGCGTCGGCCCGCCGTTCGAAATATGACGTTCATCAACTTCCCACGATTTGGTTGGTGCGTTGCGGAAACACGCGGATCGTGCCTGACCACACTCGGAGCCGATCCGGATCTCCAGCCAGGCGGGTCGATCGACGCCGTACGAATGTAGAGCGTCCAGCACCCGTCCCGCGTGCTCGCGCCTGCCAGCGGGACTTCGTGGCCGAAGGTGCTGACCCGTCAGGCGTATGAAGTTCCCCAGGCTCACGTGCCAATGCAAGCCTGCCGTCGCTGGATCATGGTCGCGCGCCGCCACGCGCGGTCACCGCGCCCGACCGTCGGCTCACGAGTGCCGCAAGTCCGTCAGGCTCCTCTCGAGCTCGTCGCCCCACGCTGGCATCGTGATCCCGAACGTCCGCGCAAGCTTGGCCGTGTCGAGCAGGCCGTTTCGCGGCCGCGCCGCTGGCGCGCCAAGCTCCGCCGAGGTGGTCGCCCGCAGTCGCTTGACGCGGTGCAGCTCGCGCTGAGGATCCAGCTGGAGGATGCGCTCGGCAAATCCGAACCACGACGTGCCGCCGGCTGACGTGAGATGATAGATGCCGTGCCCCCGCTCCTCCACTGTGCGGCCGAGCCACATGCCGATCGCAGCCACGCTCACGTCGGCGATGGTGGATGCGCGAGTCGGCGCGACGAGCTGGTCGTCGACCACTCGGAGTTCCTCACGCTCGCGGGCGAGCTCGAGAATGCGACGAACGAAGTTGCGACCGGTTCCGCCGTACACCGCGGCCGTGCGGAAGATGAGGTGCGCGGGCGCCGCGGCCGCCACCGCCTCCTCGCCGCGCAACTTCGACCATCCGTACACGCTCAGCGGTCCGGTCGGGGCGTGTTCGTCGTAGGGCACTTCGGCGCTTCCGTCGAACACGTAGTTCGTGGAGAAATGCACCATCGGCGCGCCCGCTCGCGCGGCCTCCTCGGCGAGCACGCCGGGCGCCTCCGCATTGATGCGCTCGCACCGTTCGCGGTCGTGCTCCGCGTCATCGACCGCGGTATACGCCGCGGCGTTCACGACGAGGCCCGGCTCCACTCGCCGCACCAGCGCTCGAAGCGCCGCGGTCTGCTCGAAGTCGGCGTCAGCTCGCGTGGCGCGGATGACGACACCGAGTGCTTCGAGGCGCGTCGCCAGCTCGCTCCCGATCTGTCCGGCCGAGCCCAACAGAAGTATGGGACGGTCGCGGAGGGTGTCGACCGTCACGACGGAAAGGGTGGAAGCTCGTGCTCCGCGAGATCCGCAAGACGCCTCGCCCGCGCGTCGCGCTCCGAGAGAATGGGCGTCGCGACCGGCCACTCGATTGCGAGCGCGGGATCGTTCCACATGATCGCACGCTCGCACTCCGGGGCATAGTACGCGGTGCACTTGTACATGACGACGGCCTCTTCGCTCGTGACGACGAACCCGTGCGCGAATCCCGCCGGTACGAAGAGCTGTTCCGCGCCGGCGGCCGTGAGCGTGGCGGAGACCGCCCGCCCGAAGGTGGGCGAGTCGCGTCGGATGTCGACGGCGACATCCAGGATCTCGCCGAAGAGGACGGATACGAGCTTCGCCTGGTCGTTTGGATGCTGGAAGTGAAGGCCGCGGAGCACGGCGCGGCGCGAACGCGAGACGTTGTCCTGCACCCACCGCTCAGGCAGCCCGGCTTCGTGATACCGGCGCTCGTGCCAGGCCTCGTGAAACGCGCCTCGATCGTCGCCGCGCACCGTCGGAACGATCAGGCGCACCTCGGGAAGCGCGAGCGGCACGATCCTCACCGGCCAGCCTCCCGCCGCAGCAGTTCCATCAGGTACTCGCCGTATCCGCTCTTCATGAGCTCTCCGGCGAGCTGCGCCAGCGCCTCCGGTCCGATGTAGCCCATCCGCCACGCGATCTCCTCCGGACAGGCGATCTTCAGCCCCTGCCGCCGCTCGATCGTCTGCACGAACGCCGACGCCTCGTGGAGCGAATCCACCGTCCCCGTGTCGAGCCACGCCGCGCCGCGCCCAAGCATCTCGAGCCGGAGCCGTCCCGATTCCAGATAGGCGCGATTCACGTCCGTGATCTCCAGCTCGCCGCGCGCCGACGGCCGCAGCCGTGCCGCGATGTCGACGACGGCATTGTCGTAGAAGTAGAGACCGGTCACCGCGTAGTTGGACCGCGGCTGTCGCGGCTTCTCCTCGATCCCGACGACGCGTCCCTGGTCGTCCACCTCGACCACGCCGTAACGCTCCGGGTCTCGCACGTAGTACCCGAAGATGGTCGCGCCGGTGTTGCCCGCGGCGAGGCTGCGCAGGTCGGTGCCCAATCCGAGTCCGTAGAAGATGTTGTCCCCCAGCACGAGCGCGACGCCATCGCTTCCGATGAACTCCCGACCGATGAGAAAGGCCTGCGCGAGACCGCCGGGCTCGGGCTGCACCGCGTAGGCGAGCCGGATGCCCCACGCCGAGCCGTCGCCGAGCAGGTCGCGAAATCGCTCCGCGTCGTGTGGCGTGGTGATGACGAGGATCTCCCGGATCCCGGCGAGCATGAGCGTCGACAGGGGATAGTAGACGAGCGGCTTGTCGT
>DASSIC010000298.1:0-7801 GCA_035692325.1 Gemmatimonadaceae bacterium
TTCTGCGCCCGGTACGACATGCGCACCGCGTTCAGCTTGATCGTGATGCCGCGCTCGCGCTCCAGGTCGAGGGTGTCCAGGACCTGGGCCTTCATTTCACGCTTCTGGAGCATCCCCGTCTCTTCGATGAGACGGTCGGCCAGCGTGGACTTCCCGTGGTCGATGTGGGCGACGATACAGAAGTTGCGGATATGGTCGAGCTTCACGGCGTTGTGGCTGGGGACGGGAACCGATTGCAGCCATGAAATATAGCCCGCCGTCAGGTCATAATGGCGAAGCGGCCACGCTCCCGGGAGAACGTGGCCGCTTCTGCCCACCGTCGCGCCGGTCTAGCGCGGCGTGATCGGCGTGGGTGCCGCGCGCACCGGCTCGCGCGGCGTCGACTCGCGCGGGGAAGGTTCACGCGGTGCGGGCTCGCTTCGTACGGGCTCGGCGCGCACCGGCTCCGCGCGCACTGGCTCGCTGCGCGGTGTCTGTCGCGGCTCGGGTGCGACGCGCTCGACCGGTCGCGCCGCCGCCGGCTCGTCTCGCGGATGCGCGGCGGGTCGCACGCGCTCCACGTCGGAGGACACGGGGAGACGGCGCGCGAACGGCTCATCGCCACGCGGAGAGAACCGGCCCATCCGGTCCGTCGGCTCGGTCGGAAGCTGCTCCGGCCGGCGGAATCGCAGCCCCGACGCGACGACCGGGCGCTCGCGGTCGGCGCCGCGTACGTCGCGCGGTGCCAACCGCCGCAGCGTGGTGTTGTCGCCCGTCACGCTCGGAAAGCGCGGCGCGCCCGGAACGTGCGGCGGGCGCTTTCCGGTGCTGGTCGTGTCGCGGCGCGTCGTGTCGCGCGGCACCGCCACCGGCGTGGGAACGGGAACGTCGTAGTACACGGGCCGCGTGCAGCCACCCCCGCTGGCGTACCGCGCGAACGTCATTCCACCGCGCTGATAGAAGCCGACGAAGTGTGTCACTGCTCCGTAGCTGTTGCCGTAGCCATAGGCGCTGCCGTAGCCGTAGCTCTCGAAGCCGCCGTATGCGGACCCGAATCCGCAGTCGCCGAAGCTGCTCGACGCGAAGGTGCTGTAGCCGCCCAGCGTGCGCGAGCCCGTGAAGGTCGTGTAGTCCGTGTTGAACTCCTGCCCCGTCAGCACGACCGCGCGTCCGACCGCCTGCGCCGCACCGGCGAGGCTCTGGTCGAACACGAGCTGCGAGAGCTGATGCTCGTCCCAGTCGCCATCAGCGTCCTGAAGCCGCTCGAGCTGGAGCGGACGATCGGACGCAATCGCCAGCAGCACGCCGCCGCCGCCGAAGGGAGAGATGCGCTGATTGATGTCGTAGCGGGCGTCGATGCGGCTGTAGCCCACGCTCGGCCGGCCGAATCCGGCGAAGAAGCGCGTCAGGCGGTGCTGGTCGCGCATCGGGGCGAAGCCGCTTTCGTCCGGGGACTCGGGAAACAGCACCCGCACCCGCCGGTCGAGATCCACCGCGACCACCATGACGTACGCATCTTCGGTCACACGAAACGATGCTTCCACATACCGGGTGCTCGCGTACATCGCCGGCGGAACGACCAGCCGGATGCGCGGTGCGGAGGCCACCTCGTCTGCCTCGAGGTCGCTCGCCGTCGCGAGCGAATCCCGTACGCGGAGGTATCGCTCGCCCGGACTCTCGTACCGGTGGCTGGCGGAGGACTGCACGGTCGCGCATCCCGTCAGAGCGAGGATGCCGACCAGCGAGCGACGAAGGTACCGCGAGGCGAGGCGATGCATGGGCCAGACGCTCCGGCATGGGTTGTATACAACTTCGGACACAGAGCCGGCCGGCGCAAGAGCCCTGCCAGCGGCACCCTCCCGTCCGACCCGCCGTTAGCTTATCGAAGTCATGGAGTCTCCCGCTCTTCGCGCCGATCTCACCGATCCCGCCGCCCTCGCGTCGCTCGGGCACATCGAGGTCGTCGCCCGCTGGATCGTCGATGGGTTCCTCAGCGGACTGCACCGCTCCCCACGCAAGGGGTTCTCGGTGGAGTTCGCCGAGTTCCGTCCCTATCAGCCTGGCGACGATCTGCGCTACGTCGACTGGAAGATCGCCGCGCGCGCCGACCGCTGGGTCGTCAAGCAGTACGAGGAAGAGACCAACCTCCGCGCCACGCTCGTCCTCGACGTGTCCCGCTCCATGGACTGGCGCGGTGCACCCTCCGCGCAGCGGCTCACCAAGCGCGCCTACGCCGAGCAGCTCGTCGCGGCGCTCGCCCTGCTCCTGCTGCGACAGCGCGACGCGGTCGGACTCATTCGCTTCGACGACGCCATCCGGACGAGCATCCCTCCGCGCGCGCGTACGACGCAGTGGCGGCGCATCGTCGCGGCGCTCGCCGAGCCGGGCGGCGGCCGCGCGTCCGACCTCGCGAACGCACTGGGGCAGGCGGCTCGCCTGGTCACCCGACGCGGCATGATGGTGCTCGTGACCGATCTGCTCGTCGACGTCGAGGCCGTCATGCCGGCACTGCGGGGGCTGCGCGCCGCCGGACATGACGTCACGGTGTTCCACGTGATGGATCCGGCCGAGCGCCGCTTCACCCTTGCCGGCGAAGCGCAGTACGAGGATCCCGAATCGGCGCTCGCCGTGCCCGCCGCCGGTGCCGACGTCCGCGCCGCGTACGAGAGCACCGTCACCACCGTGATCGCCGAGTGGCGCGAAGCGCTTGCGGCCATGGGCGCCGGCTACGAGCTCGTGCTGACCGATCAGCCGTATTCCCTCGCGCTGCGCCGCGCCTTCGACGTGCGCCAGCGACGGCCATGAGCTTCCTCGCTCCGCTCTGGCTGCTGCTCGGCGCTGCCGCCGCCGTGCCGCTGCTGCTCCACCTCCTGCGACGCAACGTCACCGCGCGCGTCGAGTTTCCCGCCGCCCGCTATCTCCAGCGCGCCGAACAGGAGCACAGCCGTTCGCTGCGGCTGCGGAATCTGCTGCTCATGCTGCTGCGCGTGCTGCTCGTGCTCGCGATCGCCCTCGCCGCCGCGCGACCCTTCGTCGCGGGGCTCGGCGTGGGGCACGGCGCGACCGCGCTCGCGATCCTGCTCGACAACTCGCTCTCCACGACCGCGCTCGAGGGCGGCGCGCCGGTCTTCGAGCGGCTCCGTCGCGCCACGCGCGCCTTGCTGCTCGCCGCCACACCGACCGATCGGCTGTGGCTCGTGACAGCGGACGGCCGGCTGCGCGCGGGCACGCGGGAGGCGTTGCTCGCCGAGGTCGACGCCATGGCCCCGGTGCAGGGTCGTGGCGATCTCCCACTCGCCCTGCGCCGCGCAGTCGCCGCGGTGCAGTCGGCGGCACTGCCTGCGCGCGTCGTCGCCGTCGCGACCGACGCCCAGCGTACGAGCTGGACGGATGCCGCGCGGACCGGCATCCCGGTGACCGTTCATGCCCCGGTGGCGGAACCGCCTCGCAATCGCGCGGTCGTTGCCGCGGGTGCAGAGCCCACGCGATGGACCCCACGGGGCGCGATCAGCGCTCGCATCGACGCGCCGGATTCCGTTGGATTCCGCGTCGTCCTTGGCGAACGCACCATCGCGCGCGGCGCCGTGGGGCGCGGCGAACCGGTCGCGCTCCGCGTGGCACCTCCCGAGCGCGGATGGCAGGCCGGGCGCGTGGAGATCGAGCCCGACGATTACCCGGCGGACGACGCCCGCCATTTCGCCGTGTGGATCGGCGCAGCGCCTTCGGTGTCGGCGACGCCTTCCGCCGGCCCGTTCGTCTCGACGGCGCTCGGCGTGCTCGCCGCCGACGGTCGCGCCAGCGCGGGAGAGGCGGTCCGCATCGCATCGGCCGACGCGGTGACGACCCTGCCTGCCCTGATCCTGCCGCCGGCCGACCCCGTTCGGCTCGGTGCCGCCAACCGGGAGCTTGCCCGGCTCGGTGTGCCCTGGCGCTTCGCCGCGATCGACCGCACGCCAGGCGTCGCACGTGGAGATCGTCTCGACGGGACGGCCGTGCGCGAGCGGTATCGCCTCGTTCGCGAGGGCGCCGCGCCCAGCGACACGCTCGCGACGGCCGGTGGCGCACCATGGATCGTCGCCGGCCTGCGCTACGTGCTCGTCGGCTCGCGCCTCGACCCCGCCGCAACGGACCTTCCCGTCCGCGCCGCGTTCGTCCCCTGGCTCGCGGAGATGCTCGGAATGCGACTCGGCGCGCCGGCTGGCGATCTCGGCGCCCCGATCTTCGCGGAGCCGGGTGCGCCGATCACGCTGCCCGTCGGTGCCGAGGCGATCGAGAATGCGTCGGGGACGCGCCGCGCCGTGGGCGACGGAACCTCCACCGCGCCGTCCGAGCGCGGGGTCTGGTTCATCCTCGCCGGCGGCCGCCGGGTCGGCGCGGTCGTCGTGAACGCGCCACCCGAGGAATCCTCGCTCGCGCGCTGGCGCGCCGGCGAACTCGCCGCACGACTCGCTGGACGCGACGGCCGCGCGTCGGGCACCGCCGATGCATGGGTGCGCGACAGCTTCGCCGCCGGCACGCGACGTCCCGCCGTGACGCCGCTGCTCGCCCTCGCCCTCGCGCTCATCGCCGCCGAAGCCATCGCCGTGCGCACGTCACGCTCTACCGTCGCCTAGTGTCACTTCCCAGCCTGCTCGATGCGATCGAACGCCTGCCTGCGTTCGTGCGCCTGTTCAACACCCTGCCCGCGCCGCGCTCGACACTGCGTCTCACCGGGCTTCCCGGTTCCGCGGACGCCACCCTCGTGGCGGCACTCGCGCGACGCCTGCCCGCGCGCTTCCTCGTCGTGGCGGCCGACGGCGTGCCGCAGGCGGAACGCCTGCTCGCCGACCTCCACACGCTGCTCGACGAGACGCCCGTCGCACTGTATCCGCCGCGAGAAGGATTCGGCGAGCTCGAGCCGCACGTCGAGATCGCCGGCGAGCGCGTGGAGACCCTCGAGCGGCTGAGTCGCGGTGAGATTCGTGTGCTTCTCACCACGCCGCGTGCGTTGCTCGAGCGCACGCGCCTGCCTGCTGCGCTCGCCGATCTCCGCATCGAGCTGCGGAAGGGCGACGTCCGCCGCCCGCGCGAGCTCGCCGAGCATCTCGAGCGCATCGGCTTCGAGCGCGTGCCCATGGTGGAAGACGTTGCGCAGTTCAGCCTGCGTGGCGGCATCTTCGACGTCTACTCGTTCGGCATGACCGACCCCGTGCGCATGGAGTTCTGGGGCGACGAGGTGGTGGATCTCCGCCACTTCGATCTGTCGTCGCAGCGGTCCACACGCACCGTCGATCTTGCCATCGTGCTGCCGATCGACGGCCAGGTGCGCGAGGAAGCCACGCCCGGCGACCGGCTGTCGATCTCCGCGCTCTTTCCCCCCGATACGCTCTTCGTCTATCCCGTCGGGTCGCATCTCCTCCCCGAGCTGAAGCGGACCTGGGACGAGGCGGCCCACCATCTCGATCTCGCGCGTCGGCGCGGCGAGGACGTGGACGCTCGTGAAGAGCTGTTCGAGGCGCCCGAGCGCGCTGCGGCGACGCTCGGCACCTTCGGCACGCTGCGCCTGGTGGATCCGACGGCGGAGGAGAGCGACATCGCCTTTCCCCTCCGCGCGCCCGAGCCGATCGACCGCGACATCAAGAAGCTGCGCAAGCTGGTGCGCGACGGCGTGCCGACGATCGTGCTCTGCGATAACGACGGGCAGGCCGAGCGTCTCGACGAGCTGCTCAACGAGGATGCCTGGGAGCCGTCGCCGGCCGCACTCACCGTCGGGGCGCTCGGTGGAGGCTTCGTGCTCCCGCCGAGCGACGGCGAACGTGGGCTGCGCGTGCTCACGGATCACGAGATCTTCCGCCGCGAACGGCGCGTCCGCCGCGCGCGGCGCTACGTCAGCGGCGGCGTCGATGCGCTGGCGCTCAAGCTCGGCGACTACGTGGTGCATCTGGAGCACGGCGTCGGGATCTACCGCGGCATCGAGACGATCTTCGTCGGGCAGTCCACGGTGGAGGTGGCGGTCGTCGAATACGAGGGCGGCGACCGGCTGAACGTTCCGCTCTATCGCATCGATCAGCTCGAGCGCTATCGCAGCGCCGACGACGTGAACGACGACGCGCCGCCGCCGAGGCTGCACAAGCTGGGGGGCAAGCGGTGGGCGGCGCAGCGCGACCGCACCCGCGCCGCCATCCAGGAGATGACGCTGGAGCTGCTCGATCTCTACGCGCGGCGAAAGGTGGCGGCGCGACCGCCGCACGTTCCGGATACGGCGTGGCAGCGTCAGCTCGAGAGCAGCTTCCTGTTCGAGGACACCCCCGACCAGCGCAAGGCCACCACCGACGTCAAGCAGGACATGGAGAGCACGCGGCCGATGGACCGCCTGCTCGTCGGCGACGTGGGCTATGGCAAGACCGAGATCGCCGTCCGCGCCGCGTTCAAGGCGGTGCAGAGCGGCCGGCAGGTCGCCGTGCTCGTGCCGACGACCATTCTCGCCGACCAGCACGCGCGCACCTTCGGCGAGCGTCTCGCCGATTTTCCGATTCGCATTGCGGTGATGAGCCGCTTCCAGAGCGCGAAGGAGCAGGCCGCCACCCTCGCCGAGCTCGCCGAGAAGAAGATCGACATCGTGATCGGCACGCACCGGCTCCTCAGCCCGGACGTCCAGTTCTCCGAGCTCGGCGTGATCATCGTGGACGAGGAGCACCGCTTCGGTGTGAAGCACAAGGAGCGGCTGAAGCAACTGAAAGTGGAGACGGATGTACTAACGCTCACGGCCACACCGATTCCACGGACGCTGCACCTCTCCCTCGCCGGGCTGCGCGACATGACGCTGATGCAGACCCCGCCGCGCGACCGCTCGCCGGTGCTGACCTTCGTCGAGCCGATCGACGACGGCCTGATCGACGAGGGGATCTCGCGCGAGCTCGATCGCGGCGGGCAGGTGTTCTTCGTGCACAACCGCATCGAGACGATCGTCGGCATGGCGGACCACATCCGCCGCATCGTCCCGCGCGCGCGGATCGCCGTCGCGCATGGGCAGATGAAGGAGCGCGAGCTCGAGGACATCATGCACCGCTTCGTCAACGGCGACATCGACGTGCTGGTGTCGACGCTGATCGTCGAGAGCGGGCTGGACGTCCCCAACGCGAACACGATGTTCGTCAACCGCGCCGATCACCTCGGCTTGGCGCAGCTGTATCAGCTGCGTGGGCGCGTGGGTCGCTCCCACCGTCGCGCGTATTGCTACCTGCTGGTGAACGACACCGCGGTGGACCCGGAAGCCGAACGGCGGCTGCAGGTGCTGGAGCACCACACGGAGCTGGGGGCGGGCTACAAGATCGCGCTGAAGGACATGGAGATGCGTGGGGCGGGGAACCTCCTCGGCGCCGAGCAGTCGGGCCACGTGCACGCGGTCGGATTCGATCTCTACCTGCGCATGCTCGACGAAACGGTGCAGCGCCTGATGCGCGGCGACGCGCCGCCGCGGCCGCAGCCGTCCGACGTGTCGATGGACATCCCCGCCTTCCTCCCCGACGGCTACATGGAGTCGCAGGAGGCCAAGCTGGACGTCTACAAGCGGCTGGCGCGCTTCGAAGCGCCCCAGGAGATCGAGGCGCTCCGTGAGGAGCTGCGCGACCGGTTCGGACCGCTCCCCGCGCCGGCCGAGGCGATGCTGTCGCTCGCGCTGCTGCGCGTGGTCGGGGGCGCCCTGGGCATCGAGGGGATCCTGGTGCGCGGCGAGGAAGCCCGTATTACCTTTAGGGCTTCCGCGATCCCGCGCATGAAGGGGCTCTCCGCGGCGTTCCACGAAGTGCAGTTCCAGGCGGACGTGCGTCGCGCGCACCCGCTG
>DASSIC010000299.1:0-3376 GCA_035692325.1 Gemmatimonadaceae bacterium
GTCGAACACAGGGTTCCCCACTAGCAGTTGGAGAGGAAGTAAGAAGGCCCGACACCATGCTGCCGGGCCCAATGCCGTCGACGACGGCGCAAGCGTAAAGAAAGCGGGTCAGTCCGCTCCGGGCAACCCGTCGTACAGGTACGGCGCGTCGCCGATCGCATCGGAGAGGCGGCGTGCGAGCTCGTGCCGCGCTTCGTCCGCCGTGCGCGCCCGCAGCGCGGCCGACGCCGCCAGTCGCGCGTGCGCTTCGGTGACGCTCCGGACGATGCGCTTGACGAGCGGCACCGAGCGCGGTGCCACGCTGAGCTGCCGCACACCGAGCCCGAGCAGCGCGAACGCCATGAGCGGCTGCGAGGCCATCTCGCCGCACACCGCCACGTCGATGTCGCCCAGCGCCGCCACCTCCACGGTGCGCTTGATCAGCCGCAGCACCGCCGGGTGCAGCGGCGTGAAGCGCGGCGCGAGGTTGGCGTTGCCACGGTCCACCGCCAGCGTGTACTGCACGAGGTCGTTCGTGCCGATGCTGAAGAAGTCGACGTCGCGCGTGAGGGTGTCGCCGGCGATCACGGCGGCGGGCGTCTCGATCATCACGCCCAGGGGCACGTCCGCGCGGTACGGCACGCCGCGCTCGCGCAGCTCGCCGGCCGACTGCTCGAGCAGCCGGCGCGCCGCCAGCACCTCGTCCAGCGTGACGATGAGCGGAAGCATGATCCGCAGGTCGCCGTGCACCGCGGCGCGCAGGAGCGCGCGGAGCTGCACGCGGAACATCTCGGGCTGATCGAGACACATCCGGATCGCGCGCCAGCCGAGGAACGGATTCGGCTCCGGCTGGAAGTTGCCGAGCGGCAACTTGTCGCCGCCGATGTCGAAGGTGCGGATCACCACCGGCTTGCCGGCGAACGCCTCGACGACCCGGCGGTACGCGCGGTACTGCTCGTCCTCGTCGGGCATCGACGCGCGGCCGACGACGAGGAACTCGGTGCGCATGAGCCCCACCCCTTCCGCCCCGCTGCGCGCGGCCGCCTCGGCCTCTTCCGGGATGTCGACGTTCGCGCGAAGCGTCACGCGCACGCCGTCCAGGGTGATGGCCTCCACCGCCGCCAGCTCGGCGAGCGCGGCCTCCGCCACCTCTTCCTCACGCTGGCGCTCGCGGTAGGTGGAGATCTCGGCGTCCGTCGGGTTGATCGCCAGCATTCCCGTGCCGCCGTCGAGCACCACGCGCTCGCCGCCCTTGAGCTGCTGCGTCGCGGTGCGGAGGCCCACCACGGCGGGCAGCCCGAGCGAGCGCGCGAGGATCGCGACGTGCGACGTCCGTGTGCCGGCATCCGTGGCGATGGCCGCGATCGATGCGCGATCCAGCTGCACGGTGAGGCTCGGCGTCAGGTCATGCGTGACGAGAATCGCGTTCGATCCCGGCGGCAAGTCCACCGGATCGTGATCCGGCAGCCCCATGAGCAGGCTGAGCACGCGGATGTGCACGTCCGTCAGGTCCCCGACGCGCTCGCGCAGCATCGGCACGGCATGGCGCGCGAAGCGCGTCCGCCACTCGAGCATCGTGAGATCGAATGCTTTCTCGGCCCCGAGATTCTGGCGGATCAGCTCCTCGATCCCGCGCACCAGATCGCGATCGTCCAGGATCGACATCTGCACGTCGAAGATCGCCGCTTCCTCCGCACCCGCCGTGGACTCGACGCGCTGCCGCAGATGCCGCAGCCGTTCCTTCGCCCGTTCGATCGCGTCGTGCAGCCGCGCGATCTCGTCGTGCACGTTCTCGTCCGGGATGATCCGATGGCGCACGTCGGGCACCTCCCAGCGCAGGAGGTGCACCCGCCCCACGACGATGCCGGGCGACGCCGGGATGCCCCGGAGCTGTCGGTCCACTACCGCTCTCCGAACTTGTTCACGATCAACTCCTCGAGCGCAGTCACGGCCGCGTCGGCGTCCGTGCCGTTGGCGCGCAGCACGAGCGACGACCCGCACTCCGCCGCGAGCATCATGACCCCCATGATGCTCTTGCCATTCACTTCCATGCCGTCCTTCACGAGCGTGATCTCGCTCTGGAACTTCGCGGAGATCTTCACGATCTCGGCGGCGGGCCGGGCGTGCAGGCCGTTCTTGTTGGCGATCTGGACTGTGCGTTCCACCATCAGCGGGCCACCGAGATGAGAGCGAAGAGGGCGATCAGCACGAGCGACAGCTTCCACCCTTCCACGCGGCCGTGGAGGCGGATGAGCATCACGGCGACGGCGGCGGCGCCGGTGAGGACGAGCGCGATCAGTGTGGCACCCCCGCCGACGACGTGGGCAGCCGTGAGCGGGATCGCGAGGCCGGCCGCCGCGGCGGCGGCGCGCGACACGTGCGCCGGACCACGGCGAAGGGTCGGGTTGCCCAGCGCGGACGCCACGCCGAGTCCCCGCGTCCACCCAACGTGCAGCCCCCACGCGCGGAGCGCGAGGTGCCCGGTGTTGTACAGCAGCAGGAAGGTGAGCACGACGGCGAGTGGACGCATGCCGAGCCCGAATCCGATCAGCGCCACCAGGGAGCTGAAGGGAAGCCAGCCGGCCCACACGAGCTGGTCGCCCACGCTGCCGAGTGGGCCGCACAGCGCCGTGCGAAAGCGCTCGATGCGCTGCGGCGGCACGCCCGACAGCTCGGCACGCGCGAGCGCACCCACCGCGACGGCGGCGAGATACGGATGCGCGTTGAAGTAGGTGCTCTCGCGGGCCATCGCCGCCTTGAACTCCTGCCCGTGCACGCCCCCCGGCAGCGATCGCAGCACCGGCTCGACACAGAAGCCGATCCCGTTGCCGATCAGCGTCTCGTAGTTCCACGAGCCCTGGATCGCGAGCATTCGCGTGAACACGGTGACCCACGTCCACGGTGCGACGCGCGGCGTGGGGGCCGGGGCGGAAGCGGGGCGGTGCACGCTCGCGGCGGTCATCGGGCGAACAGGAGCAGGAGTCCGACGCCGAGCCCCGCCGCGAAGTACCATCGCGCACCGCGCGCCGAGTGGAAGATCGTCCAGGCCGCGCTGGCGGCGACCGCGCTCGCGATGCCGACGACGACGGCGCGCGAGACGTGATCGTCGAAGGACCAGACGCCGACCGTCGCGTTCGCGACCGGGAAAACGAAACCGTAGGCGATGGCCGTGAGCAGCGCCGCCCGAATGAAGTCGGCGGTCAGGCCGGCGAGCTGCAGGCCGATCACGGTGCCGCGTGCGCCGGCGTCGAGCGCAGGACGCTTCCGCCGCGCCATCCAGGCGTTCCACTGCCGAAGCTTCACGAGCGTCCAGCCGCTGATCCATGCCGTGGCGAGCGCCGCGAGGACGCCGATCGTCAGCGCACCCGCGCGTTCCGTGTGCAGCGCCGCGGCGATC
>DASSIC010000300.1:0-2770 GCA_035692325.1 Gemmatimonadaceae bacterium
GCGCGCACGCCGGACGAGGAGCGTCCCACGCTCGAGCGCTGGGCGCGCATGCAGGACACGATCCCCTGGTACCGCTTCTCGGCCAACAACGAGTACGGCGCCTTCGGCACGCAGAGCGAGGCGGTGGGTGACGCCGATCCGGTGAAGTCCACCACGCTCGGCTTCCGGAACATCGAGCGCGTGATCAACTACGTTCCCGCCGCGGCGACGGAGCAGGGCGAGGACAACTCCGATCTCAAGGAGATCTACGACCGCACGGTGGGGCAGTGGGCCACCGAGGCGAATCACGTCGCCACGATGATCGGCGGCGGCACCGTGCAGTACAAGTCGGGGAGCCAGAGCGGCCCCGTGTACGTCACGCTGCCGCGGGCGCGGCAGGCGGAAGCCGTGCGCTTCCTGAACGACAAGGTGTTCTCCACGCCGACGTATCTCATCAAGCCGGAGATCGGGGCGCGGGTCGAGCCGGGCGGGATGATCACCCGCATCAACAACGCGCAGGCGCGCGTGCTGAACACCGTGTTCGACGACGGGCGCCTCAACCGCCTGCTCGAGAACGAGGCCGTGGCCCGCGACCGGGGCGACGTCTACACCCTGAGCAACATGCTGGACGACGTGCGGCGCGGGGTGTGGAGCGAGGTGTACAGCGGCCGCGCGGCCGATGCATTCCGTCGCGAGCTCCAGAACGACTTCCTCACGATCGTCAACAACAAGCTGAACCCGCAGCCGGAGAGCCCGCAGGTCACCGCGCAGCGCCAGCAGTTCGGCATCCCGCGCGTGCTCGCGAGCGACGACGCGAAGTCCCAGCTGCGCGGTACGCTCGTGCAGCTCCGCAGCGACCTGCGCGCCGCCCGCGGCGGCGACCGGGCGACGCAGCTGCACTTCCAGGGCGCCATCAAGCGGATCGACGACATCCTGGATCCGAAGAAATAGGATGACGGGATGACGGAAAGACGGAATGACGGAATGACGGAATGACGGAAAGGGCACACCAGACTCGGTCCGGTGTGCCCTTTCCCCTTCTCCCGTCTTCCCGTCCTCCCGTCAGACCAATGTCGGTCTACTGAACGGCTGCACGATCGCGAGCACCTCTGCCCTCGTCAGCGGCTCGTCGAACGCCTCGCTCGCCGCGGTCGCGTCGAAGACGCTCGGCAGGTTCGCGAGCGCCGTGATGCTCACGCCGCCCTGCGTGGTGTTGTCCTCGCCGGCGTAGATCGCGGCGAACACCGCCGCGACGTTCGCGTCGGGCGCGGGGGTGATGTTGCCCGTCCCCGCCGCCGACGCGCCGCCACCCGAGACGGTGCCGCTGTACTTCACGCTCGTCGCGCCACTCGCGCCACTCGCGCGGCGCAGCCGGCGGAGCTTCGACGCATGGCGCGCCTCCACCGAATGGATGCGCAGCGCCGACTCCAGCAGGGCGCGGTTGGCGAGCAGCGCGCCCACCTGTCCCTTGTACGCCCGCACGCCGGTGTCCTCGATCCCCTGCACCATCGCCAGCAGGAAGGGGAGCTCGGTTGTCGCGCGCGCGAACGGGCCCGGCGTGCCGCTGCCGCGGTTGCCGGTGAAGTCGAAGCTGTCGGCGCCGAGTCCCAGCGCGTCGGTGGCGCCGTTGGCGAGCAGGAAGCCCACGTGCGCCGCCTCGTGCTTCTGGATCTGCTGGAACGCCGTGACCGTCGCGGCCGGCATCAGCGCGCGCACCGGCGCGAACGCGGCGTTCTGCGCGCTCGACGCGCTGGTCCCCAGCACCGCCTTGTACAGCTCGTTCTCGAGGATCTCCAGCGTGAGCGCGAAGTCGAGCACGGCCTTCACGTCGCCCGCCGATTGGACGAGCGTCGGCTGGCTGCCGATGGCGATCCCCGTCGAGACGAACTTCGTCGCACCCACGCTCGTGAGCGCGACACTCGGTTCCCGCGTCAGATCCAGTCCCTGCGCGCCGACGACGTCGTCGCCGGCGAAGCGGGTGTTGGCGGGAGTGCCACCGAGATTGAGCCCCTCGCGCATGTCGCGGATCGCCGCGGCGTGCCGCCCCTCCACCGATGCGATCTTGCCGGCGAGCAGCAGGGTGTTCGCGTCCCGGAGATACTTGCCCGCTCCATTGTACGCGCTCACACCGAGATCCTCGAACAGCTCGGCATTCTCGAGGATCTTCGCCGCGGAAGAGACCGCACTCCCGACGGTGGCCTGGTTCAGCGAGATGTCGCCGATGGCGGCGCTGCCGAGCGTCGCGCGCAGGAGCTCGCGGTGCGCGACCTCGTGGTTGCGGAGGTCCGACATCACCTCCCGCTGCTCCACCGACATCCCGCTGAACGCCGCCGAGGCGACGACGGCCTCATAGAACGCCGCCTCGAGCTGCTCGAGCACGAAGGCGTAGTTGAGGATGCCGGCGTCCGTAGTGAGATCCAGCCCGACGGGCTCCGCGGGCGCCGTGATGCTGTCGTCGTCGCTGCAGGCCGAGAACAGGCTCGGCAGCACGAGGATGGTGCCGCCCAGGCCGAGCATCCTGAGGAACTCGCGTCTCGTCGAAAGACGCCAGAGCTCCTCGGGGCGCCGGATCAGGACTGTGGGTCGGCGATTCACGTCAAACGTCGAACGTCAAACTGCTTCTCTCCGCGGCTGCTCCGTGCTGCCCGAGAGCGACACGATGCGCGCCTGGGTGCGGATCGTGGTGGCCGTCGCGTTGCGCGTGTCCACGACGAGCGACGCATGATCCACGACGCGCTGGAAGTCGATCGCCTTGTGGTCGGTGACGATCACGACCACGTCGGCGCGCGAG
>DASSIC010000301.1:0-3931 GCA_035692325.1 Gemmatimonadaceae bacterium
GGACTGTATCTCCGCGGACGCTACGCATGGAACAAGCGCTCGCAGGAGGGGATCCTGGAAGCGATTCAGTACTTCGAGCGCGCCATCGCCGAAGATCCACAGTATGCGCTGGCGTACACGGGGCTCTCCGACGCCTATGCGCTGCAGCTGGACTATCGCAGCGTGCCCGTCGCGGAAGGATTCGCGCTGGCGAAGCGCTACGCACGCGAGGCGCTGGCGCTCGACGAGACGCTGCCGGAGGCCCACGCGTCGCTGGCGTGGGTGCTGTTCGTGTACGACTGGCGGTGGGAGGAGGCGCGCCGGGAGTTCCGCCGCTCGATCGAGCTCGACCCGCAGTATGCGACGGCGCATCAGTGGTACGGCTTCCTGCTCGCGTCGCGCGGACGGCTGGACGAAGCGCTCGTGGAGGGGCACACCGCGCAGGAGCTGGATCCGACCTCCGTCTCGGTGCGCCGCACGCTCGGCTGGCTGTACTTCTACGCGCGCCGGTACGAGCAGGCGCGGTATCATCTCTCGCGCGCCCTGGCCATGAACCCGGTGGCCGAGGAGACCTTTCGCGTGCTGGGGCTCACGCTGGCGATCGAGGGCCAGCTGGACGAAGCCGAGCGGCTGCTGCGCGACGCGGTGGTGATGGAGGGGTCGGGAAGCTACACCCAGGCGACCCTCGGCTTCGCGCTGGCGCGTGGGGGCAAGACGCGCGAGGCGGAAGCGGTGCTCGCCGAGCTCGAGGCGCGCCGCGTACGCGAGTACGTGTCACCGGTATCGTTCGCGACGGTGCACGTCGGGCTCGGGAACGTGGAGCAGGCCATCGAATGGGCCGAGCGGGCGCACGCGGAGCGGCGTGGGTGGCTGGCCTATCTCGACGTGAACCCGCTGCTCGATCCGCTGCGCGCCCATCCGCGATTCGTGGCGCTGGCGGATCGGATGCGGCAGTAGCGTGGCGTGAAACGGCGCGACTACCAGGAGACCTGAAGGTTGGTCAACAGCAGGCCGCGCGAGGTGGCGATGCCCGAGGCAAAGGTCTTGGCCAGATAGTTCATCTGGAGACGCGCATTGTACGACGCGAGGTCGTAGGTGAAGCCGCCGACCCAATCGCGCTCGCGCGCATCGGCAAGCGTCGTCTCGCGATCCACGTCGGGATCGAACACGTCCCGCCGTGCGATGACGGTGAGGCGCGGCGTGAACGCATAGCCGACGTGTCCGTACCAGCCCTCGCCACGGCGCTGGCCGTCGCGACCCGCCATGTATTCGCTCTTGAGCATGAGCGGACCCGCGACGAGCTTGGCCTCCACACCGCCGCGGCGGCGCACCACGGAATCGGGCGCGCTCTGCGTGCTCAGCGCACCGGAACCGCCGACCGACAGCTGGGGCAGGAAGGGCAATGCGGACACGAGACGACCGACGATGGCCTTGGCGCGATTGCGATCGGTGTCGTTCTGGCTCTCGCCGACCCCGTTGAACACGCCGACCGCGAAGTCGACGTCGCCAGCGGCGGGGGACTGCAACATCACGCCGATGTCCCGCGAGTCGCCGTAGATCCCGCCGCGCGCACGGTCGCTCGTGTAGAGCGCGCGCTCTACCGTCTCGAGCATCGCTGGCGACTGGACACCTCCCTCCAGTCCAATCGGGAGCTTGAACTGGCCGACGTGGAGCTGCAGCTGCGCGGGCAGCGTGAGCGCCATGAAGGCGTCCACCAGAATGCGGCTGTTCTGGTTCACGCTCGTGCCGGTCACGACGCTCGTGCCGTTCACGTCGGTCGTCGCGCTGCTCGTCGTGAGCGCCCGTGCCGGGTCGATCATGATCCCCCACCGCGCCCGGCTGCTCACGTCGCCGCTCAGCCTGAGCTCCGTGCGCCGCACGCGAAAGGTGTTCTGGTATCCGTTGTCGCCCTGCGCATACCACACCTGAATCAGGCCACCGGCGCGAATCCCCGTCAGCAGCGACGGCCCGTCGTGATCGCTGTCCACACGCGTGGTGTCCGGGCGGCGGGCGCGCACCTCGCGGCGCAGCGCGGTGAGCTGGCTGTCGAGCCGCGCGATCTGACGGGCCTGTTGCGCGAGCATGGCGGAGTCCCGCACGGCCGCCGGACGCTGCGCGCCCGCGACAGGCGCCGCGAGGAGAATGAAGAGAAGCACAACCCGGTGGCCGCGGACAGACGTCGATGAAGGATGCATGGCGAGAAGGATAAGCTCAGATCTCCTTCACCCATACCGTGCCGGTGCCGGTCACGAACTGCAGCTTGCGCCCGCGCAGGCCGCCGACGTCCATGTCGCGCACGGGAATGCCGCTGGCGCCAAGGATCTCGCGCGCGACTTCGACGTTGGCCGCGCCGAGCTGCCAGCGCTCGTCGCTCATGGCCTTCAACACATGCGCCCCGCCGTAGACCTTGGCCACGAGCCGATCGCGGCGCGCACCCAGGCTCATGACGCTGTCGATCAGCGCGCGGATGGCCGTGGGACCGCAGCGCAGCGGCTCGTACCCGTGCGGGCCTTCGTGCGGCAGGAGATAGTGATTCACGCCACCGATCCCGGACTCGGCGTCATGCAGGCAGACGGCTACGCACGAGCCCAGCACGGTGGTGATGGCACACCGATGCGCCGCAGCGAACATCTGCCCAGGATGCAGGTAGATCATCTCCGTGTCCGCGCCCAGCATCGGCTCCGGTGCAGACGGCCGTGTCGTCCCCGGCGGCCCCGAGTGGGACCCGATCACAGGAGAGACGGCGGGCGCCGTGATTCGGCGGAGCGCAGATCGGCGAGCTGAATCGCGGTGGCGACGTGGGACGACATGAACTCGAGGAGCTCGACGTCGATGGGACGCAGCCCCGAGCGATGCGCGAGCAGGTGGAACACCACCAGCGCACCGACGGTGTGGGGCCACGACATCAGCGGCACGGAGGCGAGCGGCTCGCTGCGTCGCGGCTCGCCGACGCCGCGCGGGCCGGCGATCTGGCACTTGCCCGTCTCCAGCGCGGCGGACACGAGCGGGTCGCTCACGAGCAGCGGCCCGCACGCCGAGCCATTGGGGCCCACGCCGAGGATCGGCCACATCGTGCGCCCCTCCTCGTCGAGGGCGAGGGCGACGAAGTCGGCGGTGCCGACGACCGTGACGAGGATATCCTGGAGGGCGGCGAGCACCGCCGCACGGTCCGCGCACGACTCCAGGCGGCGTGCCGCGAGCAGGAGCTTCTCCAGATCGCTGACCTTCTGGTCGGCGCTCGCGACCTCGGTGGACAGCATGCTGACGTGGCGCTCGAGGCGGGCCACCTCGGTCTTGAGGCGGGCTCGGTCCTCGTGCAGGTCGGCCAGGTCGGCCTGCGTGCCAATCGCCGCGGTGGACCGGGGCGTGGGGTTGCCCGGTCGGGTCATCGGTGGGGCCATAGCCTCGTCGCCATAGCTGGGGTCCGTTCCATTGTCGCCGGCCATGGGAGGGGGATGGCCCGGCGTCGCAGTGACCTTCGATACCTGCGTACGTCATGGTAGCGGGTGCCGGGTGGGGCGGTCCAATACCTATTCCATCCGGATGGCAGGTGCCGCGGCGCGAAATCGACCCATTCCACCGTGGACGATGCCAGGCAGGTATCCCTCGGATAGCTTCTCGGCATCGGTGACGCCTGGCGCATGAATCTCAGACAGCTCCAGTACTTCGTTGCCGTTGCGGCAGAGGGCGGATTCCGTCAGGCAGCCGCGCGACTGCACGTCGCCCAGCCGGCGCTCTCGCGCCAGATCCAGGCGATGGAAGGAGAGCTCGGCCTCGTCCTGCTCGACCGGGGCGGCCGCCGCGTGACGCTCACGGCGGCTGGCGTGGCATACCTCCGCTCGGTTCGCGCCGTGCTCGACCTGCTGACGAACAGCGTGCGGCGTGCGCGGCTGGCCAGCGTGGGGCATGTCGGACGCTGCGTGATCGCCGCGCCGCGCGCGGCCCTCGGACT
>DASSIC010000302.1:0-11050 GCA_035692325.1 Gemmatimonadaceae bacterium
CAGGAGCTCGCCGAGGAACGTCGCGCGGGCTGCGGGTACGACGTGGCGGCGATGGCGGTGCGCCATCCCGGCGGGGCCCTGGCCTACCGGTTCACCGAGAGTAACGTCGAGGGCGGGGGGCTCGTCTATGTATCGGACAACGAGCTGAGCGCCGCCGCCCGCTACGACACGCCGCGCGGATGGCGCGCACGGTTCGTCGACTTCGTCCGGGGCGCCAGCGTGCTGGTGCACGACACGATGTACAAGGCCGACGAGTACAGGAACTTCGTCGGGTGGGGGCATTCGACCTACGACGACGCGGTGGAGCTCGCGCTCGAGGCGAAGGTGCGGCAGCTGGTGCTGTTCCACCATCACCCCGAGCGGACGGACGACGAAGTGGACCGGTGTGTGGCGAGCTGCCGCGAGCTGGTCCAGGCGCGTGGTGCGCAACTCGACGTCATCGCCGCCGCGGAAGGAATGACTCTAATTGTCTGAGAGGACAGCCATGAAGCGCTCTGCACGTTTTGCCACGCTCGCCGCGGCCCTGTTGGGTGTGGCCGCGCCCGTGGCGTCGGTTCTCGCACAGGCGGATGCGCGGCCCACCGTCGCCATCATGTTCTTCAACAACAACGTCTTCACGAAGGACGCGCGCGACTACGATGGCCTGAGCAAGGGGATCGCGGATTTCCTCATCACCGAGATGGCGGCCAATCCGAACATCCGGCTGATCGAGCGCGATCAGGTGCAGAAGCTGATCGACGAACAGAAGCTCGTCACCGGTGGCCAGGTGGATCGCGAGACCGCGGTGCGCGTCGGCAAGCTGCTCGGCGCCCAGCACATGATCTTCGGCGGCTTCATGGCCGACCCCAAGGGGAACTTTCGCATCGACGCGCGCGCCGTGGGCGTGGAACAGGGCGTGATCGAGTACTCCGAGCGGGTGCAGGACAAGTCGGACAATGTGATGGATCTCATCGGGGCGCTGGCCGGCAAGCTGAACGCCGGCATGCATCTCCCGCCGATGCCGGCTCGCATGGGTGACGCCGGCCGCGTGGCCGCGCCGGCCGTCGCCGGCGCCGTCGCACAGCAGGCGGGCGCTCCCGCCCCCGCGCCCAAGCTCCCGATGAAATACGCCGTCATGTACGGCAAGGCCCTCGACATGACGGACCGCGGCGACAAGACGCGCGCCGTGGAGCTCTTCGGCGCCGTGCTGAAGGAGTTCCCGGACTTCGAGCCGGCCAAGAAGGCGAAGGCGCGGCTCACCACGGGCGGGTGAGCTCGCACGAAGCACCGTGACCCGCCGGCGCCCCGCAATGCGGGCTCCGGCGGGTTCTTCGTCCCGCTCCTTCCTGGTCGCATGAAGCCACTTCTCCTCACCGCGCTCGGCCGCACGATCTCCACGGCACCCCTCGGTCGCCGTGAAGATGACGTCGAGGTGCGTCGCATCCCGACGCTCCCCACGCCGCGCACCGTCGATCTCGATCGCCCCACGGTGATCGTGCTCGATCGCGCACTGCTGCGGAGCGCCGGCGACGACCCGGAGCGCCTCCGCGAGCTCGCGGGGCTGGTGGCGTTCGTCGGCCTCGGCGATGCGGGCGCGATGGAGCCGCCGGCGGAGTTCCCCGGCGAGCTGCTGACGAGCTACCTGCCGGGCGACGCCGCGGTCGGGACCATCATCACCGCACTGCGCGGCGCGTTTCGCCACGCGGCCGCGCTCCTCGCCGCCCGCCGCGCCCGCGGCGACGCGGACGAGCGGGCACGCGAGCTGGCCGACCTCACGGCCATCGGGGTCGCGCTGAGCACGGAGCGCAACCTCCACGCGCTGCTCGACCTGATCCTGACGCACGCGCGCCGCGTGACGTCGAGCGACGCGGGATCGCTCTACCTGGTGGAGCGCGACGACGCCGGAGTGCCGCGACAGCTCCGCTTCGCCATGGCGCAGAACTTCTCACTGCCCACCCTGCCCTTCTCGTCGTTCACCGTACCGATCGATCATGCGAGCCTCGCGGGCTACGCGGCGGCGACGGGTGAACCGCTCGTGATCGGCGACGTGTACCTGCTGCCGGAGGATGTGAGCTACCGGCAGAACCGCACCTTCGACGACGCGTTCGGCTACCGCACCAAGTCGATGCTCGTGCTGCCCATGAAGTCGCACCGCGACGAGATCGTCGGCGTGCTGCAGCTGATCAATCGCAAGCAGGCGTTCGACATGCGGCTGATGTCGGACGACGTCGTCGACCGCGAGGTGCTGACCTACGACGCGCGGTGCGTGGAGGTCGCGAGCGCGCTGGCGTCGCAGGCGGCGGTGGCGATCGAGAACGGTCGCCTGTACGAAGACATCGAACGGCTGTTCGAGGGGTTCGTCACGGCCGCCGTGACGGCCATCGAATCCCGCGACCCCACCACCTCGGGTCATTCGGGTCGCGTGGCCACCCTCACGGTCGGGCTGGCGGAAGTCGTGGATCGCACGAACGACGGGCCGTATCGGCACGTGAGCTTCTCCCAGGAGCAGCTCCGCGAGCTGCGCTATGCCGGCCTGCTGCACGACTTCGGCAAGGTCGGCGTGCGCGAGCAGGTGCTCGTGAAGGAGAAGAAGCTCTACCCGCACGATCTCGAGCTCATTCGTCACCGCTTCGCCTACCTTATCCAGCGCGCCGACCTCGAGTTCGAACGCACGCGCGCCGACTTCGTGCTCGCACGGGGTCAGGAGGGCTATAATGCCATGCTCGCCTCCCTCGAGGCCGAGCGTGACCGTCGACGACGGGAGCTGCGCTGCTATCTGGATTCGATCGTCCGCGCGAACGAGCCGACGGTGATGCCCGAGGGGAGCTTCGAGACCCTGCATCAGATCCGCGACAAGACGTTCGTCGATTTCGAGGGGCGCGTGCGACCGCTGCTCGAGGATCACGAGCTGCAGTTCCTGATGATCCGCAAGGGGAACCTGGACGAGGCCGAGCGGCGCGAGATCGAGTCGCACGTGACGCACACCTATCGCTTTCTCGAGCAGATCCCGTGGACCCGAGAGCTGCGCAACATTCCGCAGATCGCGTACGGGCACCACGAGAAGCTGAACGGCCAGGGATACCCGAACGCCCTCGACGGCTCGGCGATTCCCGTCCAGACGCGCATGATGACGATCGCCGACATCTACGATGCGCTCACGGCGACCGACCGTCCGTACAAGCGCGCCGTGCCCTCCGAGCGCGCGCTCGACATCCTGCATCTCGAGGCGAAGGACGGCATGCTGGACGCGACGCTGCTGGAGGCCTTCGTGCAGGCACGGGTATACGAGCGCGTGCCGCTCGGGACCGCGGGCGACTAGCCGACAGCACGAGCTCTCGCCGGCTGCATGGGCTCTGCGGGCCCGAGCCCAATAAAGGGGGGCGGACCGCGACCGCGCTCCGCCCCCCTTTGATCACAACGCCGCTGGCACTCCGCCCTCCAGGTCCGAGAGGATCAGGGGAATGGCGTGCCGCCCTGCTGCGGCTGATCCTCGGGGCGCGGCTGCCTCACCCGCGGCGCCTGGCCATAGCTGTACTGATATGTCACGAAGAGCTGGCGGGCGCCGAAGCGCCGTTCGGTGAGCTGCGTGACGTTGTCGTCTCCGGCCAGGATGCGGAACTTCATCGTGTTGAAGGGATCCGAGACGCGCAGCGTCACCGAGGAGTTGTCGCCGTCGATCTTCTGCTTGAGCGCGAAGTTCGCCATCTGCATCGCCGCGAACTCGCCACGCTCGATCTTCATCGGGGCACGATAGAAATAGCTCGCCTGCAGCGACAGCCTCGATGTCATCTGCGTGGTGCCGTTGACCCGCGCCGACCAGGTGACGCCGTTCGAGCCGAGGCTCGACGTCGACCCGCCGTCGGTGACCATCTTGAACACGTTGAAGCTGGCGAAGCCGTTGAATTTCGGCCCCAGCCGCAGCGAGCCGTTGACGTCGCTCCCCCACGAGTTGCTCGTGGCCAGGTTCGAGAAGCTCACCGACGTCACCTCACGCGTGTCGATCGTGTCCGCCGTGTTGATGATGATGCGAATCACGTCCTTCGTGCGCCGATAGAAGGGCGAGAGCTGGAGCGTGCCGACCTTGTAGTTCTTCGTCAGGCCCAGCTCGAACGCATCCGTGTATTCGGGGCTGAGGTTCGGGTTGCCGATGAAGACGTTCTGAATGTCGAAGAACGACGGGAAGGGGTTGAGCTCCTGCGTGCCCGGACGCCGGATGCGGCGCGAGTAGCTCAGCTTCATCTGCGTGGCGTCGCTCAGGTTGTACATCACCACGCCACTCGGGAAGAGGCTGTTGTACGAGTATGGATAGCGGTTCGCCGGCTCGGCCAGGCTGAAGTCACGGCTCGCATGCTCGGCCCGGAGGCCGGCCTGCAGGTCGAACTTCGCCACCCCCTGACTCATGACGGCGTAGGCGGCCTGAATGTTCTCGTCGAACTCGAACGCGTTGCTCAGGTCCGAACGCACCCAGTCGCCGGTGCCGAGCGCGTCCTTCTGCAGCAGGTAGTCGCGATCCAGCCAGCGGTTGATGCCCTTGTAGCCCGTTTCGAGCTTCGTTCGAGCCGCCAGGGTGCGCGTGTAGTCGAGCTGCGAGATGAACTGCTTGGAGACCGCGTCCACGTCGTCCAGCTGCCCCTCGATGCGCGTGGCGGTCGGATCGACGGCATCGGGCGACTGGCGCCAGAGCGCCGTGTGATCCTGGTCGTGCGAGCGGTTGAAGCGCAGCTCCCCCGACAGCTCGTGCTTGCGCGGCTCGAAGGTCCGCTTCAGCGCGACGTTGTAGTCGAACGTGATGCCCTTCGACTCGGCACCACGCAGACGATCGTAGCGATCCAGCTCCAGCCGCGCGCCGCTCAGCTCCGTGTACGCGCTGGACGAGGCGTCGGTGTTGGCGCGGTGATTGAGCGAGAGCGAGTTCGACAGCACGTCCCGCGGCGTGAGCTTGTAGTCGGCGTTGACGTTCAGGTTCTGCCCATTGAAGCCGGTGGCGCCGTCGATGTCCTGCTCGGTATACGAAAGGGGAACACGCAGGGCATCGAGCCGCTCGCGATCGTTGAGGCCCAGCACCGCCCGACTGTCCTCGTTCACCCCGAGATTGGTGAACAGGGTGAGCGGGCCGCTCTGGTAGCCGACGTTGCCTGACGCATTGTACCGATCGCTCTTGGACAGGCCGATGTTGAGGCCAGCGCTGACTCCAAGATCGACGTTCTGCTTCAGCACGATGTTGATGATGCCGGCCATGCCTTCGGGATCGTAGCGGGCGGAGGGATTGGGGACCACCTCGACGCGCTCCACGATGTTCGCCGGCAGACCCTTGAGATACGAAGCGAGCTGCGGCCCACGGAGGGGCGAGGGTCGGCCGTTGATCTGCACGGCGACGTTCTCGTTGCCGCGCAGGCTCACCTTGCCGTCGCCATCGACCTGCACGGAGGGAACTGCATCGAGCACTTCACTCGCGTTGCCGGCAGCTGGGGCGACGTCCTTCGCACGGTACGCGTTGCGATCGGGTTCGATCGCCATCGTCGCGCGCTCTTCGGTGACCGCGACGCCCTCCAGCACGGCGGCGACGCGTGAGAGCTTGATCGCTCCGACGTTCGCTACCGCCGCCGCGTCGGAGATCGTGAACTCCACCAGCTTGGGGCCGTAGCCCAGATAGGTGACCCGCAGCGTGTAGGTGCCGGGGCGCAGCCCCGGCACGCGAAACGCGCCGTCGGCCGACGCGATGGCGCCCGACACCAGCACGGCTTCCGGCTTGCTGCGAACCGCCGCCGACGCGCGTGCGATCGGCGTCCCCGCGGTGGCATCGACGACGGTACCGCGCACTTCACCGTTGCTGACCGGAAGGGGCGCGGCGGAGGTGGGACGAGTGGGAGCCTGCGCGAGCAGCGGATGGGCGGTGCCGACCAAGAGCACGCCCAAGAGGAACCGGGTGAGGCGTCGCACGGGAGGGACTCCGAAGAAGAGCGTTGGGCGGCGGCACCAGTCGGCGCTCGTCGCCCCACGGCGATACCCGCACTACGTCGGACAGCCCGACCTGTTTCAGGGTTGGCCGAACCGCTTGGCCAGGTGGTACTGGCGGAAGCCTGGCGGATACCCTTCCAGCGTGCCGAACAGCTCGTACCCGAGCTTCTCGTAGAACGGTCGCGCCTGATACTCGAAGGTGTCGAGGTACGCGCCGATGCAGTCTCGACTGTGCGCGAACGACTCGGCCGCGGCGAGCAGCGACGTCCCATACCCCGCGCCGCGGTGCGCGTCGTCGATCCACAGCTTGGCGACGTAAAGCCAACGCCACTTGATATGCCCCAGCAAGCCGCCGACGACCCTCCCGTGCTCGTCGCGCAGGAAGAGCTGAACGGGCTCCTCACGCGGCTCGCCGATGTGCGCGACGTTGAAGGCGCGGAGACCGGCCTGCACGGTCGCCACGTCCGCCGACGACGCACGCGGCTCGACGGTGATTCGGACGGTGCTCACTCGCGGTTCCGAGCCGCGAGTCGCGCTTGTCGGCGACGGCGAACCCCGCGCCACGCGTACACACCGACCAGCGGTGCACTCACCAGCGCGGCGACGATCTCGATGAATGGGATGAGGTGGATCGATATGTCGGGCACGCGGAAAATATGCTGCACTCCATGAACGATGTCATCCCGAGCACGAGCGCTCCGCCGGCCTGATCGCCCACCTCCCTTGCGCGGCACGCCGCCCACCGCTTGGGTTCCTCGCGTGCAGACGACGAAGGCGGTGATCCTCGCGCGCGGGCTGGGCACGCGCATGCGCAAGTCCGACGATGGTGCCCCCCTCGAGCCAGCCCAGGCCGCGGTCGCCGATCGTGGTGTGAAGGGGATGATCCCGATCGGCCGACCGTTCATGGATTACCTGATCAGCGCCCTCGCGGACGCGGGTTTCGCGGAAGTCTGCCTCGTGATCGGGCCGGAGCACGACGAGGTGCGCGAGCATTACGCGCGACTCGCGCCGCGTCGCGTACAGCTTTCCTTCGCGGTCCAGCGCGAGCCACTCGGGACGGCCGACGCCGTGCTCGCCGCGGAGTCGTTCGCGGCGGGAATGCCGTTCGCCGTCATCAATTCGGACAACTACTATCCGGTCGAGGCGCTCGCGGAGCTGCATCGACGCGCTGCCCCGGTCGTCGTCGGCTTCGAGCGCGATGCGCTCGTCCGACTCGGCAACGTACCGGAGGAACGTGTCGCGCGCTTCGGCGCCCTCGACATCGCGGGCGACGGCACCCTGCGCCGTATTCTCGCGACACCGACGAGCGCGATGTCCGGCGGGGAGATCTACGCGAGCTTGAATTGCTGGTCCTTCACCAGCGACATCTTTCGCGCCTGCCGCGAGGTGCCGCCGTCGGCGCGCGGCGAGCTCGAGCTGCCACAGGCGGTGCAGCTGGCGATCGATCGCCTGGGCATGCGCATGCTGGTGGTGCCGATGCGCGCCGCAGTGCTCGACATGTCGAGTCGAGGCGACATCGCATCCGTTGCGGCGAGATTGCAGGGGACTGTCGTGGCGCTGTAGTCAGCGGCTCGCCGACCCGTATCCCCCGCCGCCGGGCGTCTCGATCGTCACCACGTCGCCGGCGTTCAGCGTCACGCGACACTTCGCCGGCAGCAGCGCTCCGTTCAGCAGGTTGCGTCCCACCTCGCCGGGCCGGCCGCCGTGGCTGCCAGACGGCGCGTGGCGCCTCCGTTCGGTCAGCAGCGTGACGGTGCACGGTGCCGTGGTGCGATAGGCACGCACGACGCCGTCGCCGCCACCATGCAGACCGGTTCCCCCGGAGCCCGTGCGCAGCGCATATCGCTCGATGCGCAACGGTGTCGAGCGCTCGAGCGATTCCACCGGCGTGTTGAGCGTGTTGCTCATGCCCACGTGCACGGCCGAAGGACCAGGACCGGTCGGCCCTGCTCCCTGCCCGCCGCCGAGGGTTTCATAGAACGTCCAGCCGGCTCCGCCGAAGGTGACGTTGTTCATCGTCCCCTGCCCCTGCGCGGGCGCCTCGATGCCGGCGTCGGCGAGGGCGGCGAGAATGGCATCGGCGACGCGCTGCGACATCTCCACGTTGCCGGCGGCCACGGCCGCGGGCCATGCCGCGTTCACCGCGCTGCGCGGCGGCAGCACGAGCGTGAGGGCGCGGGCGATGCCGTCGTTGGTCGGGACGTCGTCGTCGAGCAGCGTCCGCAAGGCGAACACCGCGGCGGCGCGGGTGACGGCCGCCGGACAGTTCACATTGCCGGCAACCTGCGACGCGCTGCCCGTGAAGTCGAGCACCATGCAGCCATCGTGAATCGCGAGTGCGACGACGACGGGAATGTCTGCATCGCTCACGCCATCACCCTCCAGACGATCGGTCGCGCGCCCAGTGCATCCTTCCATCGCCGCGAGCCGGATGCGCACCCGCCGCTCCGCGTAGTCGAGCAGCGCATCACACGCCGCGGCGAGCTTCGGTGCACCGAGTCGCGCCGAGAGCGCGCGCCACCCGGTTGCGCCGGCCGCGCAGGCTGCGAGCTGTGCCTTCAGGTCACCGCGACGTTCGTCGGGCGTCCGGACATTCGCCAGCAGCAACCGGAGCACGTCGTCGTTCACGACGCCAGAGCGCACAAGGCGCACCGGAGGGATGACGATGCCCTCCTGCACCAGCTCCGTCGCCCCCTGCGGCATGCTGCCCGGACTCATGCCCCCGACGTCGGCATGGTGTGCGCGCACGGCGGTGAACCCTCCAACCGTCCCATCCACCTCGACCACCTCCACCAGGGTGAGGTCGGGCAGGTGCGATCCACCATGATACGGGTCGTTGAGGAGGAAGACGTCGCCCGGCTGCGGATCGCGGCCACGCACCGCCGCGACCGCCTCCGGCATCGCGCCCAGATGCACGGGAATGTGCGCGGCCTGCGCGATCATGCGGCCGTGGGCATCGAATACGGCTGCCGACGCGTCGCGCCGTTCGCGGATGTTCGGAGACAGCGCTCCGCGGACCAGCACTGCGCCCATCTCCTCGGCGATCATCGCCACGCCGTGTGCGAGCACGGACAGCTCGAGGGGATCGATCACTCGACTTTCGCCACCGACCTCGCGCCTCATGCGATGCTCCGCTCGAGCAGCCACCCACCCGTCACGTGCGGCGCGCCGACCCAACCCGGCGCGATACGCAGCGTCGCGCCAGGCAGCACGACCACGGCCGGCCCCTCGAGCCGAGCATCGAATCGGCCGCCGTCATCCACTCGATGTGTGGCACTCCACGCCGAGGAATGTGCACGCTGCAGTCGCACGGAGTGCGCGGGTCCGCTCGCGAGATGCCGCAGGCCGATGATCTCCACCGGCACGTCGAGGGTGAAGCCGTTGCGCAGCTCGTGCAACGCGGAAAAGCGAGCCGCCAGCGCGGCCCCGTCGTCTCCGATCGTCACCGGGACATCGAGCTCATGTCCCTGCCCGACGTATCGAGCGCGTGCCACCCAGCTGCGCTGCCACCCCCGCTCCGCTGAAACGCCCTCGGCGGCGCGCTGCAGCTCGCGGTCGAGGGCGGGACCATCGAGTGCGGTGGCCAGCATGAGCACACTCACCATTCGTTCGCGCCGCTCTGCGGTGATGGCCAGGCCGAGCGCACTCAGCACGCCGGCGTGCGGCGGGACGAAGATGGTGCGCATCCCGAGCTGGTCCGCCAATCCGCAGCAGTGCAGCGGCCCGCCGCCCCCAAATGGAACGAGCACGCAGTCGCGCGGATCCACACCGCGCTCGACGCTCACGCGGCGGAGCGCGCGCGCAACCGAGGCGTCGGCGATCTCGATCATCGCGCGCGCCACTCGCGTCGGCTCGGCACTCAGCGCCCCCGCGAGCGAGCCAACCGCGCGCGCCGCGGCATCGGCATCGAGCCTCACGCCGCCGCTGAGCGCGACGTCGGTGATGTGCCCGAGCACGACGTGCGCGTCCGTCACGGTGGGCAGCACGCCGCCGCGTCCGAACGCCGCCGGTCCCGGGACCGCCCCGGCGCTTCGCGGCCCGACGCGCAACGCGCCGCCGTCGTCGATCCAGCCGATGCTTCCGCCACCCGCCGACACCGTCTCCACGAGCACGCGCGGGAGGGCGATCGGCACGCCCGCCACGCGTCCGCCCGGTTCGACGAGGGGCTCGCCACCGAGGATGAGCCCGACGTCGGCACTCGTACCACCGATGTCGACGGTGAGAGCGTCGGCAAACCCCGCGGCGCGAAGCGCGGCTGCCGCTCCGACCACGCCGCCCGCCGGCCCCGATAGCGCGAGTGCCGCCGCGCTGCGCGCGGCTTCCTCCACCGACCGCATCCCTCCACCGGATGTCATGACGCCCGGCGCCGGTACGCCAAGCGCCTCGGCGCGATCCGTCAACCGTGCGAGGTAGCGCGCGACGCCGGGGCGCAGGTAGGCCTCCGCCACCGTCGTCGCGGTTCGCTCGTATTCACGAATCTCCGGAAAGACCTCGGAGGAGAGCACGACGTCGAGCGCCGGGAGCGCGGTACGCAGGGCGTCGGCGAGGCGACGTTCATGGCGGTCGTCCGCGTACGAGTGGAGCAGCGCCACGGCCACGACGTCCGGCGCGAGTGCGCGCACCTGCTCCACGACCTGCGCGATCCCCTCATCGTCCAGTGCGCGACGCACGCCCTCCGGCGTGATCCGTTCCGGTGCGCCGACGGCCCGGCCCAGTGGAACGAGTGGCGCCGGGTGGTGCCGCGCGAGATCATAGAGCGACGCGCGATCCTGCCGCGCGAGGTGGAGCACGTCGGTGAAGCCCTCCGTCGCGACGAGCACGACGTTGGCGCCCGCGCGCTCGAGCAGCATGTTGGTCGCGACCGTCGTGCCATGCACGAATCGCGTCACGGCCTCTCCTCCGAGCTGCTCGAGTGCCGCGGCGACTCCCTCGCTCTGGTCGCGCGGCGTGCTTGGCAGCTTGCAGGTCGTCACCGCGCCCGCGTCGTCGACGGACACGAGGTCGGTGAACGTCCCACCGACATCCACACCGACGAACCGCGCGCTCACCCCTTGGGTGCCGGCGTCGGCTTGCTGCGCCGTGGCAGGTAGAGGAAGAGTGCGAACGCGAGCGC
>DASSIC010000303.1:0-3667 GCA_035692325.1 Gemmatimonadaceae bacterium
TGGCCGAACAGGTCGCGTGCTCGCCGGCCGAGCGCACGCTCACGCCGAGTCATGGCGATCGATCGAAGTTCGCGGTCGATCGCCGCGAGGGCGCGGCGCGTCTCTTCGCGCGCCACTGCGCGGCGCAGGGGCGCCTTCCGCGCGCCGGCTGCTCGCACGTACCGCTCGCGCAGACGCACGAGCACCGCCGGTGGGCCGACGAGCGATGGCGGCGCCGCGAAGGCCTCGCCGGAGAGCGTATCCCCGACGCGCACGTTGCAGTCGAGGTTGGGCAGCGGCGTCACGGCGCTCATGCGGGTCTCGTCGTTCTCGATCACGACGGACAGCCACAGGCGCAGCTCGCACAGCCACACGGCCATCGGGTTGACGTCTACGCCATGAATGGTGTGCCCGAGCACGTCGCGACGAATGACGGCGATGCTGCGCGGATCGCCGCACGCGCGGTGCAGGAGGGTGATGCGCTCGAGCAGATGGACGAGAAACGCACCCGAGCCACACGCCGGATCGAGCACGGTCAGGTCACGCAGCCGCGCATGCATCACCGACTGCACCTCCACCGGAAGAGCGGCACCGGCGAGCGCGTCCACGACGTGCTGCTGCGTCACCACGTTTCCCGCGAGGGCGGTGGCCAGCGCGTGGTCACTCACGTGGCTGACGAGCGCCTGCGGCGTATAGAAGGCGCCGCTGGTGCGCCGCTCCCCCGCCGCCATCAGCGACTCGAACGCGCGGCCGAGCATCTCCGGGTCGATCGCCACCTCCGACCACTCGGCCTGATCTTCGCGCGCCGTGAACCGGTATGCGCCGAGGAGGTCGGCAAAGAGGGCGCCGAGTGCCTCGTCGGACAGGCGGGCGGCGCAATGGCGCCGCTCGAGCGACGTCCGGGCGAAGAGTCCGCCGTTCAGAAACGGGACGCTACCAAACCGTCGTGCCGCGGGCGCTCGGCGACGCATCGGCGTGTTGAGCGTGCCGAAGAAGAGCGGCAGCATGACGCGCTGGTGAAAGCCACCGCCGTGGGTCATGCAGAGATCGAAGCGGTTGGTCAGGAAGGCGCGATCACCATCCAGCCATCCCTTGGCCTGAAGGAACGCGAGAAAGAGCAAGCGCGAGGTGGCGACGAGCGCGAGCTCGGCGCGGTCTGCCTCCGGCATGCGAGGCAGCGACCGGGCGAGCGCGCCGACGCGCTGCTCGAGGGTGCGGTAGAATCGCCGCGACAGGGCGTCGCGGCCGAGCACCTCGCACCAGCGTGCGTAGACCAGCAGATCGTCTCCCACGCTCGCCGCCTCGAGCGCGCACAGCGCCTCGGCGTCGCTGGCGACGACGTGCGCGCGTCGCGCCACCAAAGCGATGAGGCGCGGCGGTCGACGATCGGCGGTCCAGCAGCCGATGCCGATCTCGGCGCCATCATGCGAGACGCCGATCAGCGTCCACAGCACGTGGGCCGTGCGCGTGCACAACGATGCGGCGACCGAGGTAAGGAGGGTGCGCAGCGGCGCATCGGCGGTCCCGGCGATGAGCAGTGCGCGCAATGCACCACGCCCGCGCACGAGACGAACGTCGGTGAGTCCGTCTGGCAGGCCGAGCGCCGCGCGCATGGCTGCATCGAGACGTTCGGGCTCGCCACGAAAGCCGAGGACGGCTGCGAGCGCATACAGCCCGTCCGGCGTGGCGTCGGCGAGCAGGGCGGCGGCCTGGCGGAGGGTGCGCACGAGCGCACCGTAGCGGCGCTTCTCGTGGCGACCGGCACCGAGCCGACGCGCGCGACAGCGTCAGCGTGCAACGTTCAGGCGACTCGGTAGTCGCGTCCCTTCCACCGCACCTGGCGTCCGCGCACGAGGGCCCGCACCGAGATGTACAGCAGCGCCCCCGCGCCGAGGGGATGCGCCAGCGCGTACAGCGGCGACATCCCGAGGGCGAGATACACGGCGAGCCACCACACGAGATTCACCCCCGTCACGATCGCGGCCCACACGAACAGGCCGTTACCGACGACGCCGAGCGCGCCGAGCGCGAGAAGGATCGGCGGCAGCACGCCGGACAGTCCCGGCAGCAGCAGGAGCACGGGAAAGATCGCGCGCCCCAGCGCGCCCGGCGCGGCGTCGCGGCCACCGGCGTAGATGTTCTTCCCCCACCCCTCGACGAGCTCGCGCAGCGACGTGTACATGCGCGTCGAGAGCTGCGCGAGACCCAGCACCATCGTCACTCGGCGACCGGCGAGAAACCAGTGCTGCGCGAACGCGAGATCCTCCGCCACCTTCTCGCGCACCGCGCCGTGACCGCCCATCGCATCGTATGCGTCGCGACGGAAGAACATGCACTGCCCGTTGGCGATCTTGTTCGACACGTGGCGCGACTCGTTCACCACCTCGGTGCCGCCGAACCGCGCGCCGAGCACGGCGAACACCTGCGGCTGCACGAGCTTCTCCCAGAACGAGCCCATCTCCTGCTCCCCCGCCACGGTCAGCATGTCGCTGTCGCGCGCGCGCATGGCGTTCACGGCGCGCGGCACCAGGTCGGGAGACTGCCAGGTGTCGGCGTCGAAGAAGCCGAGGATCTCGCCGCGCGCCACCTCGGCGCCCGCAGTGCACGCCCACTGCTTGCCGAACCAACCGTCCGGAAGCGCCGCCGGCGTCACCACGCGAAGCCGCGCGTCCTGGGCGGCCAGCTCGGCGACGATCGCGCCCGTACCGTCGGTGGAATGATCGTCCACGACCACCACCTCGAGGTTCGGATAGCCGGACCCCAGCGCCGACGTCACGCACCGGCGGATGTTCTGCGCCTCGTTGCGCGCCGGGATCACCAGCGAGACGAGCGGCGCCTCGCCGCTGACCTCGGCCGGCTGCTCGTCGAGCGAGCGCGACCGCCGGCCGCGCACGAGCGTGACCACCGGCGCGAGGATCCACGGCGCGGCGCAAAGTATGGGGAGCAGGCTCGACACTCGTGAAAGATAGATCGGGTCGCACCGCGTTCGCGGGCTGACGAACGACGAAGGGCGCCCCATCGGAGCGCCCTTCGTCTCTTGCGGCGTGCGCTCAGCGCCCGCCGCTACCCGACGAACCCGAGCCGCCTGACGTGCCCGAGCTGCCGGATGATCCGGAGCTGCCCGACATCCCGCCGCTCGAGCTGGAGCTGCCCGACGAGCCGCTCAGCGAGTCCGACGACTTGCTCCCGCTCGATGCCGAGCGGTCACTGCTGGTCGACGACGAGCGATCGCTGCTGGAGCTTCCGGCGAGGCCGTCGCCCTGTGACGACGACCCGCTCGTGCTCGACGAGCCGCTCATGCCGCCCTTGTCTCTGCTCGATGATCCCGAGGTGTTCTGGTCACGATCCGCCATGTGCTTCCTCCTGTTTCCATGTGGTCGTTCGCCGGAGCCGGCGCGCAGATTCCCCTGCGCGCCCCTCCGCTCGTGCCATCTGTTTGCGCATAAGAGGTGCCAATTGCGACCTCGCTCACAGGCTTCCATGCGCACGCATGAGGGCGCTCCGGAGGCGCGCGTGCAGCGGCGTGACCGACGCCGTTGCTTGCGTCGATAGCGCTCTCTACGTTGCGAACGATGCGACTTCCTCCACCTCTCGCGCCCGGCGCGCGCGTCGCCCTCGTGGCACCCGCCGGCCCACTCCGCGGCCCCGACGAGCTCACAGCGTCCATCGCGCACGCGGAATCACTCGG
>DASSIC010000304.1:0-2401 GCA_035692325.1 Gemmatimonadaceae bacterium
ATCTGCTCGGGCCGCCGAGCGACGTGCGCCGGACGGACGAGTGATCTCCACGCACCGGGAAGTCGTCTCACCGCCCGGGGCGATGACGTCGTACATCCTGTCGGGTCGTCTCGCCGGACCGGCGAGTCACGTGCGAGTTGCGGCGAGCGACGTGACAGCTCCGGTCGAGTCGTCCGTGCGCGGCGGACGATGACGTCGACGTGGAGTGCAGTGACGTGCACGTCCAAGTCGTGTCGTCTCGCCGGCCCTTCCAGTCAGCCATTCGTCCGGGAAAGTGAGCTCTCCGAACCGCACGATGAGCCGTGTTCGACGGTCGACCCGTCGATCCAAGCAGTCGAGCCATCTCGGCGAGCCGACCAGTCGTCTGTTCGCGCGGGAAAGTCATCTCGCCGGCCAGTCGAGTGGGCTGGGAGCACCGGTCAGGTCATCTGTTCTCGCCGTCGAGCGCCGCACTCGTTCCGACGGGTCATCTCTTCACGTCGCCGAGTCGTCTCGTCGAATTTCGACCCGAGCGAGTGGCAGATCTCGCGCTTCCATATATCAAGACACGTTCAGCGGGCACAAAGTCAAGAGGACATTTCTTCCGGCGCGCTCACCGCCTCGGCGAGCCAGAAGTCGGGATACTCCAGCACGAACCCTTCAGCGCTGACTGTGAGCTCGCGCCGGAAGGTGCCGCCGCCGCTTTCATATAGATACGTCGCCTCGCCGGTGCGCGTGTACACCTGCTCGAACACGGCCAGCGTGAGATCGGGGAATCGCACCCACGCCGCGCGCACGGGCGCATGCGCGCCGACATCGAGCGCCAGCCGGCGGATCGGCAGCAGGTTGGTCGACGGGCTGAAACCGAGATCGACGTCGATGCACCCGGCGAGCGCCGGCGCCGGCGCGCCGTTGGCGGTCCATGCGCTCGCGTCGTCGCGCGCAAGCTCGAGGATCAGGCGCGAACCGCCGACGTGGCCGCGCACCGTCGCGCGCCGAATGCGCCATGCCGAGTCGCACTCGATGTCGTAGTCCAGCCGGCAGGGTCGAGCGTCGTGCGCGAGGACGGCGACGCCGGAGAGTCGCCATCCGGTGTCCAGCGCGCGCAGCTCGGCGACTTCGTGGCCTGACAGATCGAGGCACCGCCTCAGGATCGTTTGGTGGGAATTCATGACATCAAAGTGGTTGCTGGAGATCCGCGTCGCGGGTCATTGGCCGTGACGAAGCGTGGGGGGCGCAGGCGGGGACTCCATGACGCGAGGAGAGCGAGCGAAAATGAGTCCCCGCCGGAGCCCCGCGCACGGAGCTGAAAGTGCAAGTGCAGGTCCTTCGCTTCGCTCAGGACGACACGGTAGCGTCAGGCGCGCACGACCTCGGGACGCGCACCCGGGCGCCACCGCAGCACGGACATGAGCGCCAGCCCCAGCCCCGCCCCCACGACGTTGAGGATGACGTCGTTCACGTCGGCCGAGCGATAGCTCCCCAATGCGCTCGAGAGATATTGAAGGAGCTCGATGCTGACGGAGAGCGCGAGCGCGATCTGCATGCCCCGCCAGAAGCGAAGGCGCGGCCATACCAGTGGGAGCAGGATGCCGAGCGGGAAGAAGAGCATGACGTTGCCCCGCGCGTTGTGCACGCAGAACGCCCGGGCGGTCGAGCCAGCGGGCAAGCTCGCGGACGCACAGGTCAGCGACGTCAGGCTGGGCCGGAGCACGACCGCTCCCCTGCCCTCGGCGACCAGGCGTTCACTCCGGTTGGGAGTGAGCGTCGCCGCGGCAACGGCGGAGAGATAGACAACGAAGGCCAGGAGCAGGAGCTCGCGCGGGAGCGACAGCGATTGCCGGCGCGTGCGATGGCGGTACAGCCGAACGGCCACCCAGATGGGGACGACGATCGCGCTGAGGACGAGAATGGGAACGAGGAAGCTGCGGTACGGCAGCAGGGGATAGAGGAAGCGTGGGGGCATGACCCTGGCTCGATCTGTCGTTTGTGGATGAGGCATGAGCGGAGCGGCCGCTCATTCGCTTACGCGCCCTCCGCTCCGCAGGATTCGCCCGTCCAGGGAGCTCGCTCGTCTCAACGCCATGATGGCCGACCATGCGCCGAGGCGTGCGGGAGATCACCCCAGCCCCGCGGCTCGCGCGAGCAGCACCACGCCAGCCCCCACGCTCGCGACCCCCACGCCGCGCGCGACGTGCATCCCCGCTGGTGCGAGACGCTCGGCGGTGATGGCGACAGCAACGGCGCCCATCACACGCAGGTCCATGATCCCCACGACCAGCGGGATCGCCATCAGACCGATACAACAACGTGCGCAGTCGATGCCGAGTCGCACGCCGTATCTCCAGGGCATCCCGAAATCGCTCGACGCGGGATGGCTGAAGGACGACGGCTCCCCGCAGCCGGCGAGGCGACGCGCTTT
>DASSIC010000305.1:0-5598 GCA_035692325.1 Gemmatimonadaceae bacterium
CGCCGGCCGCTACGACAAGCATGACCGCTACGATGCGCAATGGTCGCCCAAGGGAGCGATTCTCTTCACGCCCATCCCGGACCAGACCTTCCGCGTCACCTACAACATGGCGTTCAAGTCTCCGAGCATTCTCCAGACGGACTTCTTCTTCCCGAACTTCCAGCCCTTCATCGGCGTATTCGGCAACTTGGACGGGTTCGACATCAAGAACAACGCGGGCGTGGTCGTCAATACCTTCGACCCGATCCGCCCCGAGATCAACAAGACGTGGGAGCTCGGTTACAAGGGCGTCGTCGCACAGCGGCTGTTCGTGGACGTGGTGGGCTATCGCACGCACTTCGACGGCTTCCAGAGCCCGCTCGTCGTGATCGCGAATCCGCTGCTCGGTGCCAACGCGACGACGGCGTACAATCACAAGACGGGCGCGAAGATCACGGACGCCGCCGGCGGTCCGCAGGTCGCGCTCACCTACTTCAATGCCGGCGAAGCGAAGATCCGCGGCATCGACGCCGGCCTGCGCTTCTACTTCACCGACAAGATCGCCGCGTCGGGCAGCGGCAGCTTCGTCAAGATCGACACGATCATCCGCAAGGCGACCGACCCCGTCGAAGCGACCTCGTTCAACAGTCCGAGCGTCCGGCTGACGACCGGCATGGACTTCACGAACGTGGTGGAGAACGTCGTGGCGGGCTTCACGACCCGCTACGTGAGCAGGTACGACTTCCGGTCCGGGGTGAACTATGGAACGCTGCCGGCATTCGGCACGCTGGACCTCTCCGCGAGCTATCGCATCCCGAGCCGGAACGCGAAGCTGATCTTCCAGGCGCAGAATCTCTTCTCGTGCGTGGGGGGAACGACGACGCCGCCGGCGCTAGGCATCTCGAGCGCGAATCCGGCGACGTACACCGAGGGTCGCGAGTGCGGCTTCGGCAAGCAGCATCAGGAGATGATCAACGCGCCGAAGCTCGGGCCCATCGTGCTCCTGGGTCTGCGGCTCGACGGCGGACAGTGACCACCGCGACGCTGGCGAGGGCGCCTGGAGTGCTGTTCACGCGCGGCTCCACTCTGCGCAGCACGCTCGAGTACCTCGAGCGCACGCTCTCGCTAGCGGAGCGTGAGGCCGTGCTGTCACGGCTTACTCCGGCAGCTCGCACACTCGTGGAGCGCGCGGGGGTGACGGATGACGTGGCGTATCAGGTGGCGCTCGACCTCTGGCGCAGCGCCGATGTGGCGCTGGCGCCGAAGGACCCGCAGTGGGCCGAGCACGCGGGCGCCGAGGCGATCCGGCTGCGTGGGATGCAGCTCTACTCCGGGCTCCTGCTCAAGCCCACCCCCGAGGACTTCCTCGCGCAGCACATCTCGCTGTTTCAGCGCTACTATCGGCCCGGCGACATGAAGGTGGCGGAGCGCGCGCCGGGCCGCGCCGTCGCGCGGCTCGTGGGCTTCGATCCCAGTGATTCGCTGTTCTGCCGCCGGCTGAGTGGCGGTTGGCTCGCCGCAATCGAGATCGCCGGCGGGAGAGATCCGGTGGTCCACCACGCGCGGTGCGTGATGGAGGGCGATCTGTTCTGCGAGTGGGAAGTCCGATGGAAATGAGAGGCGAAACATGCCGATGATCACATTGAACGGCCTCGACGTCTTCTACGAGACGCGCGGCGCGGGCGAACCCGTGCTGCTCGTGCACGGACTGGGATCGAGCACGGAGGATTGGGAACCGCAAGTGGAGGCCTTGTCGCGTCGGTTCATGGTCGTGGCGTACGACGTCCGCGGTCATGGTCGCACCGGCAAGCCGCGCGGCTCGTACAGCGTGTCGCAGTTCGCCGCTGACGCCGCGGCATTGATCGATGCGCTGAAGCTGGGACCAGTGCACGTCGTCGGCTTGTCGATGGGCGGGATGATCGCCTTTCAGCTCGCCGCCGATCATCCGGAGCTCGTGCGCAGCCTCGTGATCGTGAACAGCGGACCGGAGATGGTGCTGAAGACGTTCAAGGAGCGGCTGGGCATCATCCAGCGGCGGCTGATCGTTCGCATGATGGGGATGCGCAAGATGGGCGAGGTGCTCGCCGATCGGCTCCTTCCAGGCCCGGAGCACGCGGCGCGACGCGACGTCTTCGCCGACCGCTGGGCGCGCAACGACAAGAAGGCGTATCTCAGGGCGCTGTCGGCGCTCGTGGGGTGGAGCGTGACGGCGAAGCTTCCGGGTATCAGGAAGCCCGTGCTCGTGGTGTCGGCGGACCAGGACTACACGCCGGTCGCATGGAAGCAGTGGTACACGTCGCTCATGCCCAACGCGCGGCTGGCGGTGATTCCGGAATCGCGGCACATGATGCCGGTCGAGCGGCCGCAACCCTTTCATGACGAGCTGATCCCATTCCTCACCAACGTCGGGAGGGGAGAGGAGGTGGCGCGATGAACATGGGCACGCTGGTGCCGCGCCACGCGAGGTATCGCGGTGACCACCTGGCGCTCGTGTGCGGCAACACGCGCCTCACCTGGCGCGAGCTCGGCGCACGCGTGAACCGGCTGGCCAACGCACTGCACGCGCTCGGCCTACGCAAGGGCGACAAGCTCGCCGTGGTGATGCCGAACTGCCTCGAAGTGCTGGAGATCTACTGGGCGTCGGTGCAGATGGGGCTCGTGCTCGTCCCCCTGAGCCCCCTGCTGCGCGGCCCCGCGCTCGCGACCCTGCTCTGCGATTCACACACCGCGGCCGTCATCACCTCGCACGACCTCGCGACGGAGCTCGATGCCATCCGCGCCGAGGTGCCGGGCGTCCGCGTGGACCGCTGGATCGCCATCGGAGAGAAGACGTCGGGCTATCAGTCCTTCCACGAGCTCACCGCGTCGGCGTCGGACGGGCCACCGCCGGTGGTGGAGATCGAGGGGAGCCATCACTTCAACATCGTGTACAGCAGCGGCACCACGGGCTCGCCGAAGGGGATCGTGCACACGCACGACATCCGGGCCATGTACTGCACGCTCTTCTCGTCCATCTTCCGGTTCACGCCGGAGAGCGTGGTGATGCACGCCGGCTCGCTGGTGTTCAACGGCGCCTTCGTGACGCTGATGCCGGCGCTCTTTCTCGGCACGACGTACGTGCTGCTCTCCCGATTCGACCCGGTCGAGTTCATCGAGACGGTGGCGCGCGAGAAGGTGACGCACGTGATGATGGTGCCGTCGCAGATCGTGGCCGTGATGAACGCGCCCAATTTCTCCGCCGCCAAGCTGGCTTCCCTGCAGATGCTCGGCTCGGTGGGGGCGCCGCTGCACGGCGAGCACAAGGATCGCCTCATGACGGCGCTGCCGAACGTGTTCTATGAGCTGTACGGCCTGACCGAAGGAGTCATCACCATCCTCGATCGCACGGACGTGGCGCGAAAGGCACACTCGGTGGGTGCCGCCACACCGTTCTTCGAGATGCGCATCATGAGCGACGACGGGCGCGATCTGCCTCCCGGCGAGGTGGGCGAGATCGTGGGACGGAGTCCGCTGCTGATGCCCGGCTACTACGAGCGACCCGATCTCACCGCCCAGGCGATCGTCGACGGATGGATGCACACTGGCGACATGGGCTACATGGACGAGGATGGCTACCTGTATCTCGTCGACCGCAAGAAGGACCTCATCATCTCCGGCGGCGTGAACGTGTACCCGAAGGACATCGAGGAGGTCGTGGTCACGCATCCCGACGTGCTGGAGACGGCGGTGTTCGGCGTGCCCGACGAGAAGTGGGGCGAGGCGCCGCTGGCCGCCGTGGTCCTCAAGCGTGGGGCGCAGGTGACGGCGGCCGAGCTTCGCGCGTGGGTCAACGAGCGGGTGGCAGCGAGATATCAGCAGGTGCGGGAGATCGCGATCATGCAGGAGTTTCCGCGCAACGCGGCGGGCAAGACGCTCAAGCGCGTCATGCGCGACGAGTACTGGCAGGGGCGCACGGTGAGAATCTGAATGGGAAAACTGGACGGGAAGGTGGCGATCGTGTCGGGCTCGGGGCGGGGGATCGGCCGGGCGGTGGCACTCAAGCTGGCGTCGGACGGTGCGCGCGTGGTGGTCAACGATCTCGAGGAGTCGACGGCGCGGGAGACGGCGGATGCGATCGCCTCGCTCGGCGGCGAGGCGGCGGTGTGCGCCGGCAGCGTGACGGAGCCCGGCTTCGCCGAGCGGTTCGTGTCCACCGCGCTCGACAGCTTCGGCGGTCTGGACATCATCGTGAACAACGCGGGCTACACCTGGGACAGCGTCATCCAGAAGATGACCGACGAACAGTTCCAGGCCATCATGGACGTGCACGTCACGGCGCCCTTTCGCATCCTGCGCGCCGCGGCCGAGCCGTTCCGGAAGTTCGCGAAAGCGGAAGCCGCGGCTGGACGCGAAGTGTTCCGGAAGGTCGTGAACATCTCTTCGGTGTCCGGGCTGGCGGGCAACGCGGGGCAGGTGAACTACGCGGCGGGGAAGGCGGCGATCGTCGGCGTGACGAAGACGCTGGCCAAGGAATGGGGCCGCTACAAGGTGAACGTGAACTGCGTCGCGTTCGGCTTCATCAGGACACGGATGACGGCGCCGATCGGCGCCGAGGGTGACGGCGGCGCGGAGCGAAAGGTGGGCGTGCAGCCAGCCATGCTCGAGCATCTGGAGAAGAACCTCATCCCCCTCGGGCGGCTCGGCACGCCGGAAGAGGCGGCGGGGGGCGTCTATCTCTTCTGCATTCCGGAATCCGACTACATCTCGGGCCAGGTGATCACCGTGGGCGGAGGGATCCGGTTCTGAGCTCGCACCCGCGCGTCGCCGTCCTGACGCTGACGCTGGCGGTGGCTGTCGGCTGCGCGCCGGTGAGGACGTCCGCTCCCGCGACGATGCGGATCGACCGTGACACCTTCGTGTCGAATCTCGGTCGCCGCGAGTTCGTCGTGGCGCGACCGGCGGATGCGCGTTCAGTCGGGCTGCCGATGCTCGTCGTGCTGCACGGCTGCGTGCAGTCGGCGGACGACATTGCGCGGGGCACACGCTTGAGCGAGGCGGCGGCGCGTGAGGGGTTCGTCGTGCTCTACCCGGAGCAGCCAGCGTCGGCCAATCCCCAGCGTTGCTGGAACTGGTACGTGCCATCGCAATCGACGCGGGGGCGCGGCGAGGCCGGTCTGCTGGCCGAGATGATCGATTCGGTGGCGGGGCGCGAGGGGGTGGATCGGCGGCGGATCGCCCTGGTGGGAATGTCGGCGGGCGCGGCGATGGCGGCGAACCTGGCCGTCGCGTACCCGGAGCGCTATGCGGCGCTGGCGATGCATTCGGGGATCGCCGCGGGCGCGGCGACGGACATCGCGTCGGCGCTGCGAGTGATGGCGCAGGGGCCGGGCGACGGCACCACGCTGGGCGACGCGGCGCTCGAGGCCATGGGGCCACAGGCGCGCGCGTTGCCGGTGATCGCACTGCATGGCGCGGCGGACAAGGTCGTGGCGCCGGCGAACCTCGCAGCCGTGGTCACGCAATGGCGACGCGTCAACGCGCGTGCACCCGGGGGCGCAGCCGTGGAGGAGCATCTGCTCGACGGCGTCGGGCACGCGTGGAGCGGGGGCTCGGCTGCCGGCAGCTACACGGCGCCGCAGG
>DASSIC010000306.1:0-4161 GCA_035692325.1 Gemmatimonadaceae bacterium
GGCGTCGTCCGCGGGGATCGTCGATCCGCGCGGGAGGGCGTAGCCGAACTCGGCACCGGACTTGCTCGCTAGAGCTGCATGGCTCACCAGCTCCGCACGACCAGGCGTTTGCTCCTCGGCGCACTATTCCTCACCGCCTGCGTCGAAGTGCACGACGCCTCGGACGAGGCCAGGAAGAAGGCCGCGGACAGCGTCGGGGGAGCGGTGTATGTCGGCGAAGCCAAGCCGAACGCGCCGTCACCATCGCCCGATACCTACGGCGCGGACAGCGCCACGCCGGTGCGCGGGGGCTTCGGCCCCATGGCCATCGACTCGGCGCTGCGCACCGACACGACCCACACGCTCGAGATCATCGACTCGACGCCGGCGGCCCGGCCGACCGACGCCGACCTCGCGGTGCTCCAGCAGGAGTTGATGGTCCCGGTCACCGGCGTCGCGAAGGCCGCGCTGCGCGACACCTACGCCGAGCTGCGCGGCGGCACGCGTCCGCATGAGGCGCTCGACATCCTGGCGGCGCGAGGGACGACGGTCGTGTCCGCGACGCCCGGCCGCGTGCTCAAGCTGTTCAACAGCAAGGCGGGCGGCCTGATGGTCTACGCTGCCGATTCCAGCCAGCGGTTCATCCTGATGTACGGGCATCTCGACGCCTACCAGCCTGGCCTCGCCGACGGACAGCCGCTGCGCCGCGGTCAGCCGATCGGCGTCGTCGGCACGACCGGCAATGCCCCGCCCACCGTCCCCCACCTGCACTTCGCCATCGCCCGCTCCGCCGACGTGAAGCAGTGGTGGAAGGGGGCGCCGGTGAATCCGTATCCGTTGCTGCGGCCGTGAACGGTGAACGGTTCACCGTTCACGGCTCTTCGTTCACCGCCCCATTCGAATCATCCGCACCCGCCGCAGCAGGAAGGCGACCGTCAGGGCCGTGGCAATCGTCCAGACGATCGTGAAGGTCATGCGCGTGTTGTAGCGCGCATGCGCCATCCCGGTGCCGTACCAGACCGCCAGCGCGACGGCGTCGAGTAGCACGACCCCGGCGATGAGCTGGGTCACCGCCTTCCGCATCGCCGCGCGGCGCTCCGTCGACGCCGTCATCCCGTCCATCCGTCGCTCCGTCATCCGGTCGTTCAATCCCCCATCGCCGGCACCGCGCCGCGCGGGATCGGGTGCTCGGCCGTCATCGGCGGCGTGAAGCCGAAGCGATTCGCCAGCTTGTGGCGCAGCTCGTCCATCACCTCGTAAAAGGTCGGGATCACGAGCAGCGTGAGCAGGGTGCTCGTGAGCACGCCGCCGATGATCGCCATGCCGAGCGGAGCGCGGAACTGCGCGCCCTCACCGCGACCGAGCGCCACCGGCACCATGCCGGCGATGAGCGCGAACGTCGTCATGAGAATGGGCCGTAGCCGGATCGCGCCCGCCTCGATCAGCGCCTCGCGCAGCGGCATTCCTTCCTTCTCCCGCGCCCACTTGGCGAAGTCGATCAGCAGGATCGCGTTCTTCGCCACGATCCCCATCAGCAGGATCACGCCGATCAGGGACATCAGGTTGACCGTCATCTTCGCGGCCGCCAGCGCGAGCAGCACGCCGATCAGCGACAACGGGAGCGACATCAGGATGGCGAGCGGATCGAGGAACGATCCGAACTGTACGACCAGGATCAGGTACATCAACATCACCGCGATGCCGAGCGCGAAGAAGATCTGCCCGAACACCTCCTGCTGCGCCTGCGCGTCGCCACCCAGCGACAGCGTGACGCCCGGCGGGAAGGTCATCTTCGCCAGCTTGGCGTTCACCTCGGCCGTCACGTCACCCGTGGCGCGACCGGAGGTGTTCGCCTGCACCGAGACCACCTGGTCGCGGTCGAGATGGTCGATGATCGCCGGACCCACGCCCTGCGTGATCGTCGCCACCTGACCGAGCGGCAGCGTCGTGGGCAGCCCGTTCGGGCCGGCGACGACGAGCGGCAGCTGCCGCAGGTCGTCGGCATTCTTGCGCGACTCGGGCACGAGGCGCACCTGCACGTTCCGCATCTCGCCCGAGGGATCCTGCCAGTCGCCCGCATCGATGCCGGCGAAGGCCGGGCGCAGCGACTGCGCGACCTGCCCGACGGTGACGCCGAGCGTGCCGGCGACGCCGCGGTTGAGATCCACCTCGAGCTCCGGCTTCTGTCCCTTCGTCGAGAGGCCGATGTCCACCGCGCCCGGCGTTTTGCGCACGACCTCCATCACCTGCTCCGCCGCCAGATTGAGCGCGGCGAGATCATTTCCCTTGAGCTGGAACTGCAGCTGCTTCTGCCCGCCCCCGAAGTCGCTCGTGAACACCGCCAGCGTCACGCCGGCCACGCGCTTCATCTCCGCGCGCAAGCGCGTGGCGAACTGCTCGGCGCTCTCCTTGCGCTTGTTCTTCGGCACCATGCGGACGTAGATGTTCCCCACGTCCACCGTGCCCGAGGCGCCGCCGCCGAGCGTGGTGTACGTGTAGAGCACCTCGGGATGCGCGCGCGTGATCCGCGCCGCTTCCTGCGCCTTGAGCCGCGTGTACGCCATGTTCGACCCCGGCGGCGTCTCGAGCGCGATGATCATCTCGGCCCGATCGTCCTCGGGGAAGAAGCCCACGCCGACCGTGCGCCAGGCGAGCCCCGACGCCGCCACCAGCTTCGGCATCGCGTAGAAGAGCAGCACACCGGCGGCGACGGCCATGAACTTCACGAATGTGCCGATTCGCTTGTTCGTCAACGCCCACACGATCAGGCCGATGCCGATGAATGCGCCGAGCAGCCCGGTGACGCCGCCGGCGAACAGTGTGAACGACGCGAAGAAGGTGCCGATCGCCAGCGCCATCATCGCCGACCGGTGATCGAGCGCCCAGGCGATGACGTTCCGGTAGCGGTTCGCCTGGTGATTGAACCAGTGATTGAAGATGTCGAGCTTCTTCGTGATCCAGGGCTTCTCGTCCTCGGGCACGTGCGGATCCGCCCAGTAGGCGGAGAGCATCGGATCGAGCGAGAAGGAGACGAACAGCGACACGAACACCGAGCAGGCGATCGTCAACGCGAACGGCTTGAACCACTGGCCGCCCACCCCCGGCATGAAGCCGATCGGGATGAACACCGCGAGGATCGAGAAGGTCGTCGCCGCGACGGCGAGTCCGATCTCATCAGTCCCTTCGCGCGACGCCGTATAGTGGTCCTTCCCCATCTCCACGTGTCGCACGATGTTCTCGCGCACCACGATCGCGTCGTCGATCAGGATGCCGATCGCCAGCGACAGGCCGAGCAGCGACATCGTCTCCAGCTTGAACCCCAGCACCCAGACGGCGATGAAGCTGGCCAGCACCGACACCGGCAGCGCGAGGCCGGTGATGACGGTAGAGCGCCAGGAGTTCAGGAAGAGGAACACGACGAGCACGGTGAGCACGGCGCCCTCGAGCAGCGCCTCTTCCACGTTCTTCACCGCGTGATCGACGCGCTCGCCCGCGTCCTTCACCAGCTCGAGCTTCGTTCCCTTGCCCAGCGTCGGCTGCAGCTGCGCCACCCGCTCGCGCACTTTATCTGAGACATCGGTAGTGCTGTAGCCCTTGGCCTTCTTGACGTCGATGCCGACCGCCTCCTGGTCGTTGTACAGCGCCAGCGTGCGCGGCTCCTCCGTACCGTCGCGGACGTTCGCGATGTCGCCCAGCCGGATGACCTGACCATTCCGCTCGGCCACGACGAGCTGCGCGAACTCCTGCGGGTTCTCCAGACGGCCCTTCAGGCGGATCGATCGCTCGTCCATGTCGCCGACGACGCGGCCCACCGGTGCGGCGAGGTTCTGGAGCTGCAGCGCCTGCACCACCTGACCCACGCTCACCCCCGTCGCCTGCATCTGCTGCGGCTTGAGCTCTACCGTGAGCTCGCGCTCTACCTTGCCGCTCACCGACACCTCGGCCACGCCGGGGATCGAGCGCAGCTCGCGCGTGATCGTCGGATCGGCGAGCCGCGTGAGCTCCGCCTGCGACAGCGTGCTCGACGACAGCGCCATCGACACGATCGGCCGATCGGTGTCGTTGAACTTCTGGATGATCGGTTCCTTCATCTCCGTCGGCAGGTCCGTGCGCTTGGCGGAGATGGCGTCGCGCAGGTCCTGCGTGGCTTCCATCAGGTCCTTGCCGAACTGGAACTCGACC
>DASSIC010000307.1:0-3498 GCA_035692325.1 Gemmatimonadaceae bacterium
GGTGACGCTGCGCAGCGCGCGCGCCGGGCGCGTCGTCGTGCTCGATCTCACCGTCGACCGCGCCGATCACTCGAAGCTCGGACCACTCGACATCCTCGAGTCGCATGCGGCGGTGAAGGACAGCATCGTCTGGCCGGCCACGCGCCCGCGCTCCGACGCCGCGGCGATGGAGATCGTGCAGCGCAATCTCGCCCGCCTCGAGCGGGGCGGCGCCCTCACCGGCACGGTGTACGTAGCGCGCGACGACACGGTGCTCCTGTCGCGCGGCTACGGCTTCGCCAATCGCGAGGACAGCGTCCCCAATGCGCCGCACACGCGCTTTCACCTCGCGTCGATGGGGAAGATGTTCACCGCGTCGGCGATCATGCAGCTCATCGATGCGGGCAAGCTCCACCTCGACGACACGCTGGCCCGCGCCCTCCCTGCTTATCCGAATCGCGAGCGCGCGGCGCGCGTGACGATCCGGCAGCTGCTCGAGCACAGCGCGGGCATGGGTGATCAGTGGAGCACGCCGAAGCGTCCCGTGCCGGGACTCACCGGTCAGCTCGCGGCCGCCGGCGCGGTGGCGTACGCGCCACTGCTGTTCGAGCCCGGCACGCGCTGGTCGTACAGCAACGAGGGTTACACCGTGCTCGGCGCCGTCGTGGAGCAGCTCAGCGGCGAGCGCTTTCAGGACTATCTCGCGCGGCACGTGTTCGCGCCGGCGGGGATGACCGAGACCGTGCTCGCCGGCGGCCCCGACGACTACGTCCCCTTCCGCGCCGTCGGCTACCGCCCCGGCGCTGACGATCCGCTCGGCGCACTGGCGCCGAGGGCCAATTGGTCCTTCCTCGGTGGCGGAGGCGCGGGCGGCGCGGGTGGCGGCTACAGCACCGTCGGCGACATCGCGCGGTTCGCGCGCGCACTGCGCACGGGGAAACTGTTCAGCGACAGCCTGCGCACTGCGATGTGGACCGGACGCTGGGATCTCCCCGGCTACGCGGGGCAGAAGTATGGTCTCGCGTCGTTCGTGCAACCCATCGGCTCGCGCGTCGCAGTGGGACATGGCGGTGGCGGCACTGGCTCCGGGATCGACAACGGCTTCAAGCAGTTCACCGACGGCAGCTACGTCGTGGTGGTGATGGCGAACATGGAGCCGCCCGCCGGAGGCTCGACCGCCGACGCGATCATCGGCTTCCTTGGCGCGCCCATCGACTCGGCGTCTTCATACATGACGCAGCAGCAGGGTGCGGCGCGTGCACTGGCGAAGCCGATCGCCGAGCTCACCCTCGTTCCGCAGCGCACGCGGTGGGCGCTGGACGTGAAGGTCGGCGGACAGCCCTTCCGATTCGGGCTCGACATCGGCGGCGGACTCACCCTCCTGTCGACGCGCGCCGCCAGCGCCGCCGGCTGCACGCCGTGGGGCCGCATCACCGGCTTTCAGATGACGGGCCATCGCCTCGACGCGGCCCGTTGCGACAGCGTGACGATCGATGCCGGCGGACTGCGCGTGACACCGGCGATGTCGCTCGTGCTGCCCCCCGAGGCCGTGGAGTCGGGCGACGCGAACCTCGACGGCTCGATCGCGCTCGATGCCTTCGAGGGACGCGCGATCACCCTCGACCTCGCGAACGGCAAGCTCGTCGTCGAATCGACGGAGAGTCTCGCCGAGCGCGTGCGCGGGATGACGCCGCTCACGATCAGCATGGCGCGGGAGGCGGGCGGTCATTCCCTCGCCGTGCTCGCCGCGGTGCCGACGGCCAGGGGGACGGCGTGGATGGAGCTCGACTCGGGAAATGGCGGCACCGTGCTCGTGTCGAAGCCGTACGCCGCGCTCGTCGGGCTCGATTCCACGGCGGCGGGGCCGCAGCATGCCGAATTCGACCTGCTGCCGAACGTGCGGGTGAAGACGGACCGTGCCTTCACGCCGGACATGATCATCGACGGCAATCTCGGCATGCCCTTCCTCAGGCGGTGGCTCGTGACGCTGGACCTCGCGTCGGGCAAGGCGTGGATCGCGCCCGGCATCGGTCCGGCCGCCTCGGCGCCGGAGCCGGCGCTGCCGCCGAAGCCCGCGAAGTAGAGCGTCGCCGGCGTCCGCCGACGGTTGACTCTCTCCGCGCCGCGACTATTATTCGCGTACTGACGCGGGGTGGAGCAGCCTGGTAGCTCGTCGGGCTCATAACCCGAAGGTCGCGGGTTCAAATCCCGCCCCCGCTATACGAAGTCGGCCGGCCCATTGGGCTGGCCGATTTTGTTTGTCGTGGTCATCGCGCCGGTCGCAAGATCAACAGCGATTCCGCGGCGCCGGTCGCAAGATCAACAGCTGGGTACCGCTCCAACATCCAACGGATCTGTCGTACCGGCTGTGGGATCCCAAATGGCCCGCCACGCTGCCGCGACCACGCGGGCATCGCTCCTTTACTCGCACACCTCCTCCTAGAGCCGGCATCCCTCTTGGCAGTTGGCAGCCGAGCATCCAGCCGACGTCGCGAGCTGATGTCCGCCCCGCATCAGCAATGAACGATGCCAGCCCTTCTCGGCGCTGTAAGAGTAAAGGAGCGGTGCCAGCCCCACCGCAGGCAGCGTGGAGGGCCATTGAGAGGCGCGGATGCGCACGGAGAGATCCGTTCGATGTTGGAGCAGTACCGGCAGTTGCAGTTGCTCTTGCGACCGGCGCACCCCGACGTGAACATGCCACGGTGCTCGCCTCGAAGGAGTAGCGATGACCGATGACCGCAATGCTCACGCGACTCCGCCAGCGGAGCTGACCGCCGGCGCCGACGCGATCGGCACCCCCTCCGCATTCGCCGCCGGGATCCCCGCCGTCGTGCAGTCGCTGAAGTACGCAGCAAAAAACCTGGGACTGGCGAAGGGCGCGCGCCTGCTGAAGCAGCTCAACCAGACCGACGGCTACGACTGCCCGGGGTGCGCGTGGCCCGATCCGCCCGCCAGCGAGCGCTCGGTCGCCGAGTTCTGCGAGAACGGCGCGAAGGCGGCAAGCGAGGAGAACACGCGCAGGCGCATCGAGCGCGCGTTCTTCCGCGAGCACAGCGTCGAGGAGCTTTCCAGGCGGAGCGACTACTGGCTCGCGCAGCAGGGGCGCATCACCGAGCCGATGGTCCTGCGCAAGGGCGCCACGCACTACGAGCCGATTTCGTGGGACGATGCCTTCGCACTCATCGCGCAACGGCTGAATGCACTGGACACTCCTGACGAGGCGGTCTTCTACACCTCCGGCCGCACCGCCAACGAGACCGCCTTCCTCTGGCAGCTCTTCGCCCGGCAGTTCGGCACGAACAACCTCCCCGACTGCTCCAACATGTGCCACGAGTCGAGCGGCACCGCGCTCGGCGAGTCGATCGGGATCGGCAAGGGCACCGCCACCCTCGACGACGTGCACGACGCCGGCGTCCTCATCGACCTCGGTCAAAATCCCGGCACCTGCCACCCGCGCATGTTGAGCGCGCTCCAGGTGACGAAGCGCAATGGCGGAAAGATCATCGCGATCAATCCCCT
>DASSIC010000308.1:0-3048 GCA_035692325.1 Gemmatimonadaceae bacterium
CGTGTCGATTCCTGATTTCCCGCGCGGCCCAGTCGACGTCGTCGCCATCGCCGAGTGGCTGATGGCCTACGACTCGACCAGTGGCGCCGAAACCAAGCTCACGCGCGCCTTCGGAGACGCCCTCGCCGCCCGCGGCTGGGCGCTCACGCGCATTCCCGCGCCCGACGGACGCGAGAACCTGCTCGCGACGGCCGGGGCCGGCCCCTACGTGACGTTGTCGACGCACCTCGATACCGTGCCGCCCTTCCTTCCCGCGCGACGCGAGGGAGGACTGCTCTACGGCCGCGGATCCTGCGACGCCAAGGGAATCGCCGCCGCCATGGTGTGCGCCGCCGAGCGCCTGCGCGCCGCCGAGGTCTCCGTCGCGCTCCTCTTCGTGGTGGGCGAGGAGACGACGCACGACGGTGCACATGCGGCGAACGACTGGGCGATGGCGCACGGCTTCCGCAGCCGCGCGCTGATCAACGGCGAGCCCACGGAGAGCACGCTCGCGCTGGGGACGAAGGGCGCGTTGCGAGTCGTCGTGCGTACGCTCGGTGAGGCGGCACATTCGGCATACCCGCACCTCGGCCGGTCGGCGACCGCGGCTCTCGTCCATCTGCTCGCCGAGCTCGACTCACTGCCACTTCCGACCGATCCGCTGCTGGGAAAGACGACGATCAACATCGGGCGTCTGGCCGGCGGCGTAGCGGACAACGTCGTGGCGCCGAGCGCGGAAGCACGGCTCATGGCCCGGCTAGTGACCGATGCGGATCAGGTGTGGACGCTGCTGAAGCGGTGGAGCGCCGGCCGTGCGACGCTCGAGCGCGGGATCGAGGCGCCCCCGGTCAAGCTTGCGACGGTGCCAGGCTATCCCACCTCGGTAGTGGCGTTCGCCACCGACATTCCCGCGATGCCGGCATGGGGCGCTCCGTACCTCTTCGGGCCCGGCTCGATCCACGTCGCGCACCGCGACGACGAGCATGTGGAGATCGCGCAGCTCGAGGCCGCCGTGGAGGCGTACGAGCGGCTGGCGCGGACGGTAGCGACGCACGACTGAAGCGCGATCGTGCGTCGTTCGAACTAGCCCCCCGCGCCACTCGGCGTGGGATCGTGGCTCTGCTCGGCCGTGGCGGTCGCTTGTGAGGCGCGACGGTCCACGTTCGTGGCGGTGATGGCACCGGTGGGGCATTCGTGCACGAACCCGCCGTCGGCCGGCGACCATTCGACGACCCGCGTACGGGGAAACGCCTTTCGCGTCGCGTCGAGTCCCATCACTGCCGGCGCGAGCGCCACGCAGGTGCCGCAGCCAGTGCACTTGTCCACGTCCACGTCGATCTGCACGCGGCGGCGCGGAAAGACGCAGCCGGCCCGCTCCCAGTAGGAGTCGAAGCGCTCCAGCGCGCGCATCGCCGCCTTGTAGCCCTGCGCGATGCTCGACTCCGTATCGGTGAAGCTCAGCCAATTCGCGTCGTTGAGTCGCGGCCGGATGAGCACCATGGGCGGTCCATGCCATCGCTCCAGCGGAAACTGCTGCAGCGCGTGCATCATCATCGTGGCCGCACGCATGTAGATCGTCGCGAACCCCTGGCCTTCGGCGCGCGCCGTCTGCGATGCATCGGAGCTGCCGACGTCGACCGCGATGATGAGGTCGGCGAAGTGCGAGGCCATCGACACCGGCAGATTGTCCACGACGCCGCCGTCGATGCAGGTGCGATCGCCCACGCGGCCCGGCGGAAAGAAGCCAGGGAGGGCGCACGACGCGTAGACCGCGTCGCGCACGGAGACCTCCTGCAGCCCCGGCAGCCCCCAGACCACGCGCGCGCCCTGATCGAGATCCACCGAGTTCACGAGCAGCGGCTTGGGGAGCTGGGTGAAGGTGACGTCGGGGATCGACTGCGCCACCAGCTCGCGCAGCGGCTCCTCGAGATAGATCGATGGGGCGCGCATGCGGTCGAGCAGCATGCCGAAGTGGTTGAGTCGAAACAGGTCCTTGCGTCGCAGCGCCTGCGCCCGCTCGGCGAGCAGTTCGACGGGCGTGTCGGCCAGGTGCGCGGCGGCGATCAGCGCGCCGATGCTGGTCCCGGCGTAGACGTCGGGCACGATCTCGCGCTCCGCGAGAGCGCGCAGCACGCCGATATGCGCGAATCCTTTCAGCCCCCCGCCACCGAGGACGAGGGCAATGCGTCTGCTCACGTACGAGCTCCCTTGAAGCGCAGGTCGGTCAGTGCGAAGTGCGGGTACGACAGCGGGGCGAACGCGCGAGTCGCGCGCGTTCGCCCCGCTGCTGCATCAGCGGCGGCTTACTGAAGGTACTGATACAGGCCGATGGCTCCGGCCACGACCCCGCCCACGGCGAGGGCCGTCCCCGCGCCGCCGCCGACGATCAGCCCGCCCAGGATCAATGCGCCGCCGACGACCATGAGCGCGACCGGCTGGCCGTAGCCGCCGCGCCGGGCCGGCGCGGCTTCGGTGGCGGGAGCATGACGCACGGCCACGGATGCGGCCTCCATCGTCGGGCCGGCCGGAGCGGGCGTCGCGGTCGCGGCGCTCGCCGGCGCGGACGCGGGGGCCGCGGTCGTCGGGGCGGGGATCAGCGATGCGGACGCAGTGGCCTGCGCGCGAGCCGGCGCGGCGAACGCGACCGACGCGACTGTGAGGGCGAGAGCGAGCGGGCGGACGATGCGAGCGGACATGTCGAGATTCCGGTACGGGGAGATCGGCACGACGACGGGCGTCCGTCGACTGCCGGCGAATGGTGGCGCCGTGACAGCGCGCGGTCTAGTCTTGCAGCACGGCAGTCACGCAAGCTACTGACCACCGTTCTCCCATTCGCGTAACGCACCGATGACGACCCTGCGATCGCTGGTCTCCGTTGTGCTGCTCGTCACGCCGGCCCTCGTCGCGGCGCAGCCGCGCGCCCGGGTTACCACGGCCGAGATCGATGGACATCTCCGCTTCCTGAGCTCGGATCTGCTCGAAGGGCGCGCGCCAGCCACGCGCGGCGGCCGCCTCGCCGCCGAGTACATCGCGAGTCAGTTGCGCGCCGCCGGCGTCGAGCCCGGCGTC
>DASSIC010000309.1:0-3782 GCA_035692325.1 Gemmatimonadaceae bacterium
CTCGTCCAGGCGAGGAAGAGCTGGCTGCCGAACACCATCACCATCAGGAACACCGGCATCGCCAGCACGACGTACATGTCGTCGTGCTGCGCGGGCTTCACCGGCAGCTGCATCAGGTCGGCGAAGAGATGCGCGGCGATACCCGCCAGCCCGCCGGTGACGACGATGGCGAAAAACTCGATGTAGGGATGCCGCGAACGGCGTCGCGCGAACAGCCAGCCGACGACGTGGATCAACGCGCCCACGACGGCGAACACGGTGAGCGCGAAGTGATCGCGCAGCACCGGAATGTGCGCCAGCCCGAGCGGCACGTCGGGCCCGGCGTCGTGCACGAGGTCCCAGCTGCGGAAGAGCTGCCAGGCGGTGGTGAGCATCACGGTGCTCAGCACGAGCGGCAGCAGGCAGTGGGCCAGGAAGCGCTCCTGGCTGGGGCGCACGCTCGTGAACGCCTCCGCACCGGTGGCGTGCTTGTTCGGCCGGCGTGCATCGGATTGCGGGCGGCTCGCATGCACGAAGCGGACGGACTGCGCAGCGAGCAGGGCGCCGATCACGACCAGAGCCGCGGGAAGGGGCCAGCCCCCGAGCACTCCCCAGTGCTGCCGCTGCGAGTCGACGATGGCGCGCGCGACGTACGGCACGAAGATCACCGCGGCGAGCAGTGGCACGCTCACCAGCCAGTTGATCCACAGGTTGCGCACGTACGTCGCCAGCAGCGTCCAGGTATCGGCGCTGAGCGCGCCGAACCTGGGGCTCAGGAAGTTGCTGAAGGCGCGCAGATGGCGGATCGGCTCCGGCTCGGGCTGGAGCTTCTCGCGCGGCACGTGCGACAGCGCCTGTGCCACGTGCGTCGGACCGCTGCGCATCATCCAGGCACTGAGCCAGCTCCCGAGATAGCCGCCGCCGGAGACGGTGGACATGTAGCGGAACCGGTTCAGCAGACCGAGTCGGGCGAGCCCCTGCAGCACCCCGAGCCCGAAGGTCGCGCTCCTGATGCCGCCGCCGGAGAGGCAGAGCGCCGCGTGGTCGTGCGCGCGTGCCTGCGCGTACAGCCGGGAGAGCTGCACGTCGCGCACCTTGGCCAGCTGTGATGGATACGCCGTCTCGAAGAGCAGGCGGTTCAACTCGCGATGACGTCCGCCCACCGTCGTGAGCTGCGTCAGTCGCAGCGCCTCGCCATGCGCGTCGAGCTGCAGGGTGGCGAAGCCGGGATAGAAGCAGAGCTCCGTCTCGTCGAGCAGCTCGTTCATCCGCCCGGCGATCTGCTCCTTCAGCCGGTTGGCCAGCTCGACCCGCGGCAGCTTGGCGTCCATGTATGCCTTGAACGCCGCGGACAACCCCTCGCCTCCAGCGCTATGCGCGCCGAGCAGCGTCTTCGAGATGTCGCGCGTCGCGTCGGCGGTCGTGCCGTTCCGCCCGTCGGGGCCCGATACGATGTCCTTCTGCGCGGCGTGCAGCTTCCGCGCGAAGTCGGCGGGGTCGAGGATGTCCTGCGGCCGGATCGACCACTCGTGCCACTTGGCGGGCAGCGCCTTCAGGCCGTCGAGGTACGCGAACTCCTCCTCGAGCACGTCGGGAAGCTGGAGCGACTCCTCCTCGGGGGGCTGGCGCCGCACGCGCTCGCTGAGGAACTGCCGAGCCGCGTCGAGCTGGGCCTGGGCGATCGACTGGCGCTGCGCCATGGCGGACTCCGATGGGCGGATTCGCCGTATCGTGGTCGTCGCGGAAGGCGCACGCGAGGATCATGACGCGAATCGGTCCGTCGTGTCGCGAATTGTACGGCCGCGAATGCGGGCCCTCGCTACTCGCGACTCTCCCGCCCCAGCTTGCGCGAGCGCATCGTGATCTCCATCGAGTGCTCCAGATCGTCCAGGAACATCGCCTCGGCCTTCGCGCCGAGCGCGGGATCCTCGATCACGGCGTCGAGCTCGTAGTTGATCGCGACGCCCAATGGGTTGAAGTCGGTGGAGCCCACGCGCACCCACCGGCCGTCCACGACGCTCGTCTTGGCGTGCATCATCGTCCCCTTCCACTCCCAGATGCGCACGCCGTTGGTGAGCAGGCGGCGATAGTAGCGGCGCGTGATGAAGGTGACCCACCGATGATCGTTGCGGCTCGGCACGAGGATGCGGACGTCGACGCCGTCGCGCGCGGCGCCCATGAGCGCTTCCACCTCCGACCAGCTGGGCGCGAAGTACGCCGTGGCGATCCAGATCGACCGCTCGGCCGAGATGGCCTGCATCTGGAGGGCGCGGGCGACGCGCAGGCGCAGCGGCTCTCCTTCGACGATGCCGACGAGCGCCGGCTCGGCGGTGGCAGGATCGAGATGCGCCCCGCGAGCGGCGCGGCGCGTGAGGCGATGCGAGCCGCGGCGCTCCCGCTTCTGCGCGCGGTCCCACATCGTGTCGAACGCCTGCTGCATGTCGAGCGCAGCGGGTCCCTCGATGCGCACGGCGGTGTCGCGCCAGTGCCCGCGGTGCCGCTTCGTCCTGCCGATCCATTCGTTGCCGATGCCGACGCCGCCCGTGATGCCGACGCTGGAGTCGATGACGAGCAGCTTGCGGTGATCGCGCGGGATCAGCCCGAGCCAGGCACGAAGTCCGGGGCGATTGAACACCCGATGTTCGATACCTGCCTTCTTGAGCGTGGCGAGGAAGCTCGACTTGATGCCGCGCATGCCGATCCAGTCGGTGAGGAGCCGGATCTTCACCCCGCGCCCCGCCGCGGCGATGAGCGCGTCACCGATGCGGCGGCCCACTTCGTCGGAGCGGAAGATGTACGCCTCGAGGACGATCGTCTCCTTCGCGGCGCCGATCGCCTCGCACATCGTGTCGAAGGTCGCGGGCCCGTCGTGCAGCAGGATGACGTCGTTTCCGCTGGAGACGTCGGCCGCGGCGATGCGCCAGAGGCCGCGCGCGAACGCGGGACCGATCGGGAGGTCGCGCCGGCGCTCGACGACCGACGAAGGGCCGGTGGGCGGCTCGGGCTGGAACGGGGGCGAGGGACGGACGGGCTGGGACACGCCGTAAGGGTAAGCGGTTTACGGCGGACTAGACAACACACTTCAGTACCATGTACCCGGTACGAAGTACGAGGACCGACATGCCGGCCACGCTAATTCGGGGCCGCCCGTGGCTCGACTGCGCACGGAAGTACCGGGTACTTCGTACGAAGTACCGGGACCGACATGCAAGCCACGCTAATGCGGCGCCGTACGTGAAAGGATGCGTCGGCGCCTTGGAGGTGCCGGAGTATGGGTCCGGGTACATGGTACTTCGTACCAGGTACTGCGGTGGCAGCACGTCAGGACGGAACGTGTTTTTCGAGGTCCGCGAAATCAAACGGCTTCTGAAGCACCGGGCGGCCGAGGGTGCGCCAGACCCGCGGCGTGCGTGAGCCGTCGGCCAGCTCGCCCGTCACGAAGGTGACCCGCCCCGCCAGCGCCGGCCGCGTGTCCTCGATCCAGCTCATCAGCTCGAAGCCGCTCTCGCTGCCGAGCCACACGTCGATGAACAGCGCGTCGGGCTCGTGCTCCGCGATCGCCTGCTGGGCGGTGGCGATGTCGACGGCGAGGTGCACCGTGTGCCCACGGCGGGAAAACCACCGGGCGACCGCCTTTCCGATCAGTGCTTCGTCGTCGACATACAGCAGGGTCGCCATTCCCGGGTATTCGACGCAGCGGACCGCGAGCTCGCAAGCGCCCCCAACCGTGCGGTCGGGCCTTGCCCGACTCGCGCACCGCGTCATGTTACGCGGATGCTCAACATCGATCTGACCGGACGTCG
>DASSIC010000310.1:0-11236 GCA_035692325.1 Gemmatimonadaceae bacterium
GGATTGCGCGAACGGTTGCGCAGTTCGTTCTTCGCGAGGTTGGACGCGATCGTATAGGCCCAGGTCGAGAACTTCTTCGACCGGTCGAAGCGATGGAGGTGGCGGTAGACGCGGATGAAGACCTCCTGAACCAGATCTTCCGCCTTCTCGCGATCGCCGATCGTGCGGTAGATGAAGTTCAACAGGCGCGTCTGATACCGCTCCACGAGCTCCTGGAAGGCGCGCTCCTCCCCCCCAAGAAACGACGTGACGACTTCAGCGTCGTCCATCGCGTGAAGCTGTTCGCGGATCGTCTGGCCCGATTGGGCGACCCGCTTCATTGCGACGTCAGCCATGTTCTCAACCCCCAGTGCCTTCGTAAGGGATACGCTTGGACGACACAGATTCGATGCAGCGCTCCTTGTCTGTCTCTCGGCCCCTTGAAAGGCAGGGTCCATGCCCGGCGACCGCTTTGAGCCATCAGCGCCTAAATCCTTGCGTTGCAAACGTTTGAGAGGCCACAGTCCGTTCAGGCCGTCAGCAACGGGTACAAAAAAACGTCCTCTATTTGCCACAGGACGTGAGAAATGCCCCCGGCCGGTGTCCACTTTCGACACAGCCTGGAGGCAATGGGTTTTCGTCCCTCTCCTACCCGACCGAAGCCCTTTCGAGCCCGGTCTGTCGAGCTCGCTCACCCTCCCGTGCAGAAGCCCGCGACGTACAGGATCGAGAGGGCGGTTTTCGCGTCCATGATCTCGCCGTCGCGGATCAGCTCGAGCGCCTCCGCCAGGCGCATGATCACCACGTCGGCGAACTCATCCGCCTCGCGCGCCGACTCGCCGTGACTGAGGCCGGAGGCTATGAAGACGTGAATCTTCTCGTCGGTGAAGCCTGGCGTGGTGAACATGGTGAAGAGCGGCTCCATTCGATCCGCCGTGCAGCCAGTCTCTTCCTTGAGCTCGCGTACCGCGCAGCTTGCCGGCGACTCGTCGCCATCGAGTCGCCCGGCGGGCACTTCGTAGATGTAGCCGCCAGCGGCGTATCGATACTGGCGAAGCAGAAGGATTTGCGGATCCTCCCCCTGCGGATCGTTCATGAACGGCACGATCGCCGATGCGCCGGGATGCCGGATCATGTCCATCTCCGCCTCGGACCCATCCGGAAAGCGGACTGCGTCTCGGTCGAGGCGGAAGATCTTCCCGGAGTAGAGCTCCTTCGACGCGATCTGCGCGTCGGGGGTCGCACCCTTCTTCCTCTCCGCTACCTGCTGCGCCGTCACGACGCGAGGTGAGCGCTTCTTCGTCATGGCGACGTCTCCGTTCCGTCCGCGCTCACGATCTCGACAGCGTTGTGCGTGACCTCGCGAAGCGGGGCAGAGATCACGGCTGGATCACCCACGATGACGATGCGTACGTGCTCTGGTCGTAGATGCTCCTGCGCTGCGCGCAGCACGCTGGCGGTGGTGACGGCGCGGACACGCTCCCGATAGCGGTCGTAATAGTCGTCCGGCAAGCCGTGAATGACGAGATTGGCCAGCGCGGCCGCGATCGCCGAAGTCGTCTCGTATCGGATGGGAAAGACGCCGTCGAGATAGCTGGTCGCGAGCGTCAGCTCGTCCTCACCGATCTCTTCAGCCCGCATGCGCTCGATCTCTCCTAGGATCTCGCGCACCGCATCTGCCGTGACGTCGCTCTTCACGGCGGTCGACACGATGAACGGCCCGAGACCTCGTCGCCATTCGAAGCCCGAGAAGGCTCCGTACGTGTAGCCATGCGCCTCGCGCAGATTGAGGTTGATGCGCGAGGAGAACAGCCCACCCAGCACGGCGTTCATCACCATCGTGTCGAAGTAGTCCGGCGCGCTCCGTGCGAGACCGATGTGCCCGACGCGCACTTCGGATTGTGGCGCGTCGTCCTTGGCGACGATGCGCGTCAGGTGACCGGGCTGCACGGCATCGATGCCCACCGGCGCCGCCGGAGGGCGCTCGCCGGTCCAATCACCGAAGAGCGCGTCGGCGAGACCGTTGGCGTCAGTGGTCGTCACGTCGCCCACGACCACGAGCGTCATGGCTGCGGGTCGGTAGCGCGCGTTATAGAAGGCCTGCACGTGGTCGCGAGTCAGCGCGCGCACGCTCGCGGCGTCACCTTCGGCGGGCAGCGCGTAGCGCGCCGTACGTTCGTACAGCGCGCGAGAGAACTGCTCGTCGGCAAGCCCGCGCGGCTCGGCACGCTGTTGCAACAGGTCGGCGAGACGTTCCTCCTTGAGCCGCGCCACCTCCCGCTCCGGGAACTCCGGGGCGCGCAGCAGATCGCGCACCAGCGCCAGCGCCTCCGGTAGCTGCTTCGTGAGCGCTGTGAGCGACACCGCCGCTACGTCCCAGTCGGCATGCGACTCGACCGACGCGCCGATGCGCTCGAAGCGGTCGGCGAGCGCCGCTCCATCCAGGCCGGCCGCCCCTTCCGGAAGCAGTCGCGCCGTCAGCGCGGCGACTCCCTCCTGGCCTGTCGGCTCCGCGGAAGCTCCCGCTTCCATGATCGCGACGACCGTGACCAGCGGCAGTTTGGTCACCGGCGCGACGACGAGCTGCATCCCGTTGCGGAGCATCCGTCGTTCAAAGTGCGGGAACCGATAACTTCTCGGCAGGGCCGGATCAGGACGTGGCGCTGGCGCCCCGGTCGGTCGTGCCGTGGCGCTCATGGTGTCTCCGCCATCGCGAGGTCGCTCTGCGTCGGCTCGACGTCCGCGGCACGCGGCACGAAGAGAAGGCTCGCACGATTGTCGCGGCCGAGACGCTCTCGCGCGAAGGCGTTCACCTGCTCGACCGTCACGGCGCGGTAGCGATCCGCCTGTTGATTCACGAGTCGCGGATCTCCGAAATAGGTGGCGAACATGGACAGCTTGTCGGCGCGCTCGCTGGCCGACTGCAGCGACGCGACGAGCTCCGTCTCGATCAGCGTGACGACGCGCGCGATTTCCGCTGACGTCACGCCGTCCGTGGCGAGCCGGTCGAGCTCCGCATGCACGGCATCCTCGAGTTGTCCAACGCTCGTTTCCGGGCGGGCGGTCACGTCGACGACGAGCAGATCGCTTCCCTTTGCCAAGTCGTAGGTGAACGCCTGTGCTTCGGCCGCCACCTGCTGGTCCCGCACCAGCGCCCGGTACAGCCGGCTTCCGCGCTTCATGCCGAGGATCGCACCCGTCACGCTGGCCGCGTAGTACTGCTCGCTCCCGAAGACGGGGGACCGCATCGCGAGGAAGATCCTCGGCAGCATCACGTCGTCTGCCACCACCTCACGGAGGGGTCCACCGTAGGTCGGCGCGACCGACATGTCGGGCAGGGGCGGCACGCCCGTGCCACGGGGAATCGTGCCGAAGTGCCGCTCCACCATCGTCCGCGCGTCATCTCGATCGAAGTCGCCGGCGATGGACAGCACGGCGTTGTCCGGCGTGTAGTACGTCGCGAAGAAGTGGGCGATGTCGTCCAGGCTCGCCGCATCGAGATCGGCCATCGAGCCGATCAACGAATGGTGGAACGGGTGGTCGACGGGAAAGGCGAGCGCCGGCAGGCGTTCCCACCAGGTGCCATACGGCTGATTGTCCATCGACCAGCGGCGCTCGTTCTGCACCACATCCCGCTGGGTATCGAGCTTCTGCTGCGTCATCGCCGGCAGGAGCCACCCCATTCGATTCGCCTCGAGCCAGAGTGCGAGCTCGAGCTGGTTCGAGGGCACCGTCTCGAAATAGTTCGTGCGGTCGAGCCAGGTGGAGCCGTTCAGCGTGCCGCCCGCGCGCTGCACCAGCTCGAAGTGTTCGTTCGCCCCCACATTCAGGGAGCCCTGAAAGAGCATGTGCTCGAAGAGATGGGCGAATCCAGTACGCCCGGTGCGCTCGTTCGCCGAGCCCACGTGATACCAGAGGTTCACGGCGACGAGTGGCGCCGTGTGATCCTCGGAGAGCACGACGCGCAGCCCGTTACCGAGTGTGAATGTCTCGATCGGAATGTCCATCGGCGAAATGTGCACTAGTCATCCGTCGCATGGTACCGCCAACGGCATGTGCGGAAGCACCGGAGACGGCAAAGGGCACACCAGCTTCGCCGATGTGCCCTTGGTCCGTCTCCTTGTCAATCCATCATCTGTTTGTTACGGCGTCGGCGGAGCTCCGAGCACGTCGCGCACGTCGCGCACGACGATCTCGCCCGGGTTGAGCGCGCGTAGCGCCGGCTCGATCGACTTGCGATCACCGACGATCACCAGGGTGAGGTGGTCTGGGTCCACGTACTGCCGCGCCACGCGCTGCACGTCCGCCTGGGTCACGGAACCGATGCTCTGCACCGCGGTGTTGTAGAAGTCGAGCGGAATGCCGTACGTGATGAGGGGCAGCATCTGGCCGGCGATACTGCCTGTGGTCTCGAAGTCCTCGGGCAGCCCCAACTGGAGATAGCGTTTCGCCTTTGCCAGTTCGTCGCTCGGCACGGTGTCCCGGATGGCGCGCAGCTCCTTGGTGAACTCGATCAGCGCCGAATCGGTCTTGGCCGATACGATCTCCGCGCTCGCGGTGAAGGGACCGGGCAGGCGGCGCATCGAGAACCCGGAGCCCGCACCGTAGGTGTAGCCCTTCGTCTCCCGGAGGTTCTGATTGAGCCGGCTGGTGAAGGAGCCGCCGAGGATCGTGTTCAGCACCTGCAGCGCGAAGTAGTCCTTCGTCGAGCGCGGTGCGCCAATGCCTCCGAGGCGGAAGGAGGACTGCGCGGCGCCCGGCTTGTCGATCAGCACCAGCGTCGTCGCCTTTGGCGTCTGCGCGGTGGCGTTCGTCGGCGCGGGGACATCGGCACGCGTCCATCCGCCGAACAACGCCTGCGCGCGGCGCTCCACGTCGTCTGGCTTCACGTCGCCCACCACGAGCAGCGTCGCGTTGTTCGGTCGATAGTAGGTGTCGTAGAAGCTCTGGAGATCGGCGCGCGAGATCGCGGCGATCGACGCCTCGGTACCGGCGAGCGGCCGCCCGTAGGGATGCTGCTCGCCGTAGAGTGCCGTCGCGTAGGCACGGTCGGCGATGGCCGGGCCGCGATCGCGCAGCTGCTGCAACGCCGTCAGCCGCACCTTGCGCACACGCTCCAGGTCGGGCGCCGGAAAGGCGGGGTGTAGCGCGATGTCGGCGAACAGGGCCAACGCGCTGTCGAGTTGCGCTGTCGGCGTATGAAGCGAGACGGTGGATTGTTCCCAGCCACTCGAGGCGCCGACGCGCACACCGAGGTACGCGGCTTGATCCGCGATCTGCAGCGCGGAACGCGTCGTCGTGCCTTCGGTGAGCAGCGCGGAGGTGAGCGCCGCCGTCCCGGTGTGAGTCGCCGGGTCGGCTTCGCCGCCGTTTCGGACTTGCAGCATGACGTCGGCGATCGGCAGCTCGTGCTGCTCCACGACGACGATGCGCAGGCCATTTGGAAGCTGCCGGGTGGTAATCGGCGGCACGCGAAGCGCGGGCGGAGCGCCGAGCACGGGGGGCTTGGTGAGATCGATCGGCGCCGCGACGACGGGCGCGGGCGGCATGGGTGCCGACGTCGTGACGACCGGCGCGCCCGAGCAGGCGGCCAGCGCGGCGAGTCCGGCGACTGTCGTCAGGGTGCAAGGCGTGGCGCGCATCACTCGGTTCCTCCCATCACCATCAGCTCCTTCTTTCCCTGGGGTACCACGGTGAGCACCACCTTCGGCTTGGTGAGATACTGGCCAGCGACACGCTGGACGTCGGCAGCCGTCACGCGGTCGTAGCGCGCCGCGTCCTGCTGAATCCAGTCGGGTGTCCCGGCGAAGTAATTGTATTCCGCCAGACGATCGGACTTCCCGAGCACAGAAGCGATCTGATCGAGGAACGCGGCTCGACGCGTGTTCAGCGCGCGCGCCAGCTCCCGCGGCGTGATGCCGTCCCTGACCACCTTGTCGATCTCCTCCCGCACCAGCTCCGTCATGCGCGCTGGCGTCTGGCCCGGCTTCGGTGTCACGAAGATCGTGAAGTAGCCATCGAGCTTCGTGCTGTTGTTGAACGCCGTCACGTCCTGTGCGACCTGCATGTCGAACACGAGGCGCTTGTAGAGGCGCGAGTTCTTGTCGCCCGCCAGCACGCTGGCCAGGACGTCGAGAGGCGCGTCGTTCTCGTGATAGATCCGCTCCGCCTTCCACGTCTCGTATACGCGCGGCAGCGTCACGCGATCCTCGAGCAGCAGGAAGGTGTCGCGCGGAATCGTGACGACCGGGACGACGGGGCGTGGTGGCATCTGCGGGCCGCGCGGAATGGCGCCGAAGTACCGGTTCACCCAGGTGACCGCCGAGTCGCGGTTGAAGTCGCCCGCGATCACCATCGTCGCGTTGTTCGGGGCGTAGTAGGTCCGGAAGAACTGCTTCACGTCCTCCAGTGAGGCGGCGCTGAGATCCGCCATCGACCCGATCACCGGCCAATGGTAGGGATGGTTCGCCGGGAACAGCGCCGCCAGCACGGTCTCGTTCCACTTGCCGTACGGCACGTTGTCCACACGCTGGCGGCGCTCGTTCTTCACGACGTCGCGCTGCAGGTCGAGCTTGGCCTGGTCCATCACCGGGAGCAGATGGCCCATTCGGTCGGCGTCGAGCCAGAGCGCCAGCGGCAAGGCGTTGGAGGGCGCCGACTCGTAGTAGTTCGTCCGATCCTCGGTCGTCGAGCCGTTGTTGTTGGCGCCGGCGGCTTCGAGCCACTTGTCGAACTGGCCGACGGGGACGTTCTCCGAGCCCATGAACATGATGTGCTCGAAGAGGTGTGCGAACCCGGTCCGTCCCGGCTTCTCGTCACCCGATCCGACCTTGTACCACGTGTTGACGACGACGATCGGCGTCGAGTGATCCTCGTGCAGGATCACCTCGAGGCCATTGGGCAGCGTCAACTTCTCGTATTGCAGTTTCGGCACGCTCTGCGCCGACATCGGGCCGGCGAGCGCGCCGAAGGCGAGCATTAATGCACAACTCGTTACTAAACGTCGTGTGGTCACCGGCTGTTCCTCTCGAAGATGAAGGCCAGAGGGGCTTTGACGGACTCGCTCAAGGCGTACTTCCACCGCTCGGTCGGGCTGGCCGCGATCGGGCTGGTCGGGGTTGGTGAGGAATACGGCTCCAGGCCATGTCGTCGGGCCAGGATGGTCAACCGGAGCATGTGAAAGGGATCGCTCACGAGCAACACGTCGCGCCGTGAACGGCTGCCGAGCAGGGCCGCGACACCCTCCATCGATTCACTCGTCGTGCGGCCTTCGTTCTCCATCAGGATCGCCGCGGCCGGCACGCCGCGGCGGATGGCGTAGCGCTGGCTCACCGCGGCTTCGCTCGTCGTGTCGCCCGTGCCGGTGCCTCCGGTCACGATCATGAGCGGCGCCAGCTTGCGATGAAACAGGGCGATCGCGTGGTCCAGCCGCGCGCGCAGCACGGGCGACGGACGGCCCACGTACTGCGCCGCCCCGAGCACGACGATGGCGGAGGCGGGCCGGGCCTGATCGTTCCGCTCCCAGGCGAGCACGGCACCCAGCGAGACCACCCACACGAGCAGCAGGAGCCCCAGCAGGATGAGCACCAGGCGCACGACGGGCGGGCGGGATGAAGGCATCAGGGGGAAGCTAGCGTCCGTTCGCCGAAGGGCGAAAGGCGTCGCGTGCTACTCCGCGAGGCTCAGGAGTGCCAGCCAGAACAGGTCGAAGCTGACGCGCGGCTCGCGCGCCGGCGACGCCACGCCCACCGCAAGGCCATCCACGAACGCCACGCTGGCGACACCGAGTAGCTCTGCGGGCATTCGTGGCGTCAGTCCCAGGTCGGCGAAAAGCTGCTCCACAGTCTGGGCGGCAGCGCGGTGCCGGAGGGCGGCCACGGCGTTCGCGGCCTCACGCACCTCGTCCTCGCGTTGCATGGCGAGCTCGAGCAACGCATGCAGTTCCCCGCGCGACAGCTCGTCGTCGAGCCAGGCCCACAACGCGTCCACTGCACCGCTACCGCGCGCCGTGTCCATGGCCGAGCGCTCGCGCGTGACGATGCGGCGTCCGAGCTGGCGGACGACTTCCGCCATGAGGCGGGATCGATCGGCGTAGTGATAGTGAAGCAGCGCCTTGCTGACGCCCCCTTCGCCCGCGATCGCCGCCATGCTCGCCCCTGCGACACCGTCGCGAACCAGGGAACGGATCGCCGCGTCGAGGATTTGCGCTCGAGCCCTGGCCCCGGCGCGCGCGGGAGATGGCGACGCGGGGGACGTCACAGCGTGACGGTGGAGCGTGGCTGCGGCGTGCTCACCGACGGGTAACCCGCGCGATGAAGCTGCTCGGCAAACGCGTCCTGCGCATCGGGCTCACCGTGCACCAGATGCACGGGGGGCGGCGCACCGGTGCCGCCCGCGCGCACGGCATCCAGCCAGCGCTGCAGCTCGGTGCGATCGCCGTGAGCGCTGTAGCCGTTGAGGATCTCCACCCGAGCACGAAGGGGAATCTCCTCACCGAACACGCGAATGATCGGGACGCGCTCGACGATGCGTCGGCCCAGCGTGTGCTCGGCCTGGAACCCGACGATGAGTATCGTCGTGCGCGGATCGGCGGCGTTGTTCGCCAGATGGTGGAGGATGCGTCCCGCCTCCGCCATGCCTGAGGCGGCAATGATGACCATCGGCCCGTGCTGTGCGTTCAACGCTTTCGATTCGGCGGCCTCGCGGGTGTAGTGCACCTGCGTGAACGCGAACAGATCTTTCACCTTCTGGACGAGATCCTCCGTCTGGTCGAAGATCTCGGGGTGCATCATGAACACCGTGGTGGTGTCGATGGCCAGAGGGCTGTCCACGTAGATCGGGATCTCCGGAATCTTCCCCGCGCGCGCCAGCAGGTGCAGATCATATACGAGCTCCTGCGTACGCCCCACGGAGAAGGCCGGTACGAGGAGCTTGCCGCCGCGAGCCGCTGTTTCGGAGACCACGCGTGCCAGCTGCTCGCGCGCCCCGGCCACCGATTCGTGATCTCGATTGCCGTAGGTGGACTCGAGGATCACCACGTCGGCACCGCCCGTGGGTGGATGCGGATCCCGAATGATCGGCAAGCCGGCCCGGCCCACGTCACCGGAGAAGACGATCCGTTTCGTCACGCTTCCCTCAGTGCACTCGAGCACCACGGAGGCCGAGCCGAGGATGTGCCCTGCATCGGTGAACAGCGCGCGCACACCGGGCACGACGTCGAACCAGCGATCGTAGGGCTGGCCGATCATGCGCTCGACGGCCGTCGCAGCATCCCGCATGCTGTACAGTGGCTCGATGACTTCCTGCCGCCGACGAGCGAGGTACTCGGCGTCCTTCTCCTGGATGTGCGCCGAATCGGCGAGCATCACGGCCGACAGATCACGGGTCGCGGCCGTGCAGTAGATCGGGCCCTCGTACCCGCTGCGTGTAAGGAAGGGCAGACGGCCGGCGTGATCGATGTGCGCGTGCGAGAGCACGATCGCGTCGATCTCGCCCACGGGACAGGGCATTCGCGTGTTCTTCTCTCGCGTCTCGCTCCGTCGACCCTGGAACATGCCGCAGTCCAGAAGGACCGTGTGGCCCCCGACGCGGAGAATGTGACACGAGCCCGTGACCTCGCGCGCCGCGCCGGCGAACTCGATCTGCATGCGCGTCAGGTCTCGTCGTCGCCGGGTCGTTCGAAGACCAGCGTGAGGCGATGCTCATCCTGGGACATCATCGCCGGTCGCCACCCGCCTCGGCTGCGCTCGTTCAGCAGATCCGTGAGCGCGTCTTCGTCGTCACGCGCGTGCCGCGACAGGCGAAGCATGACGGCTTGGTATTCTTTCATGCGCGCGAAGTTAGTAGCTTCCGCCCCATGGACACCACCCCTGCCCTTCCCACGCTTCGTGTCGTCTCCCATCCACTCGTGCAGCACAAGTTGTCGCTGCTTCGCGATCGGGCGACGCCGACGAAGATCTTCAAGGAACTGGTCGACGAGATCGCCACATTGATTGCGTACGAGGCGACGAGCGAGCTGACGCTGGAAGCGGCGCCGGTGGAGACGCCCCTCGAGCGCACGATGGGCAAGCGGGTCAGCGGAAAGAAGCTCACCCTCGTCCCCATTCTGCGCGCGGGGCTGGGAATGGTGGAGGGCGTCGCGCGCCTGGTCCCTGCCGCCCGCGTGGGTCACATCGGGCTCTACCGGGACCATGACACCCTCGAGCCGGTGGACTACTACTTCAAGGTGCCGGGGGATGCGGCGGAGCGCGATTTCTTTCTGCTCGATCCCATGTTGGCGACGGGAGGGAGCGCCGCCGCCGCGGTCGCCTCCCTCAAGCGTGCGGGGGCGACACGCATCCGATTCCTCTGCCTCGTCGCCGCACCCGAAGGCGTGCAGCGTCTGGCCAAGGCACATCCCGACGTGACGGTCTACTGCGCCGCCCTGGATCGCGAACTCAACGAGCAGGGCTACATCCTGCCCGGGCTCGGCGACGCGGGCGACCGGTTGTTCGGGACCCGCTGACGCCGAGAGAGTGGAGGACCGTCGTAGCGGGGACCGTTACGACGACGGGCACACCAGTGAGTAGCCGGCGTGCCCGTTCGTTCATCCCCGATATCGGCAGCTGGTCAGCCGAACCACTCCCGCGGACAATCGCGCTGCTGGCGTGCCGCATCGAGCACCCATTGCTGGGTCGCCGGGTCGTTGATCTCGCCGGCCACGCGATCGAACCACTCGGTCGCCTGGCGCACATCGCCGGTGCGGCGCCAGAGTTCTCCGACCAGATAGGTCAGCACGGCCCGTTCCTCGCGCGCCACGCCGTCGAAGCTCTCCAGGGCTTCCTCGAACTTCCATGCGGCCTTGCGGCGGAAGAAGCGTTCGGCCTCGGTATCGGCTTCGTCGACACAGCACCACGCTGCACGCAGGAGGAGGTCGGCCACGTGACGCACGTCGAGCCCCTGCCACTCCGCGACCTTGGCGGCCGCCTCGTACTTCTCGGAACCTGCCACCGCCGCCGTCGAGACCTGCGGTGCAAGCTCGTTCCAGACGTGCTCACGCAAGCCCGGGCTCACTTCTGCCTCTTCCGTGAAGTCGCGCTCCGCGCCAGAGTAGCCGCAGCGACTGCACATGTGAATGAGGTACGGCAACGGCTGCGTGCCCGCCGCGCGCTCGTGAAAGTCCGTGCGCTTCCCGCCGAACGAATTCGTCGAGATCACCTGCTGGGACTTGAATCGCGTGTCGCAGATGGGACAGCGCAGTTCAATTAGCTGCAACGTC
>DASSIC010000311.1:0-2835 GCA_035692325.1 Gemmatimonadaceae bacterium
AGTACATCGCGTATCCACGAATGGCGAAGATCGCCAACTACATCCGCGACGTCGTGGGCGAAGTCGCGAACGCGCCGCACCGCCCGGTGGTGGACAAGGCGAAGCCGGATCCGGAAGGGATCTGTCGGCAGTGAGTGGGAAGACGGGAAGACGGGAAGACGGGAAGACGGGACGACGGAAAGGGCACACCGAAACCATTCGGGTGTCCCCTTCGCCTTTACCGTTCACCGTTCACCGTTCACCGTTCACCGTTCACGAGCAGTTAGACAGGGAAGAGCATCTCCCGGTACTTCGGCAGCGGCCAGAGATCGTCAGCGACCTTGAGCTCGAGCGCATCGCTCGCCGCGCGCGCGGCCGCCATCGCGTCGGCGCCGGTGCTCGTGAGATACTTCGCCTGCTTGGGCAGATCATCGTGCATCCCCTCCGCCTTGCCGATCGCCGACTCCAGCGCGTCCTGCGCCGAGCGGAGCGTGGTGATCATCGCGCCGATCTCGTTCGCCGCTTCGACCTGCGGGATCGTCTTGACCCCCGCCGACTTCGCATGCGCGGCGGCGCTGACGAGCGAGCCGGCGTAGCTGAACGCCGCGGGGAGCACGAGCGTGTCCACCATCTCCTTCAGCGTGTGCATCTCGATCAGCATGTCCTTCACGTAGCGCTCGAGCCGCACGTGATAGCGCGACTCCAGCTCCGCCTTGGTCAGCACGCCGAGCTTGTTGAGCAGGGTGCGCGACTGGCGCGTCGTGAGCTGCTCCAGCGCTTCGGGTGAGCGACGCAGGTTCGGCAGCCCGCGCTTGCCGGCCTCCTTCACCCACTCCTCGGAGTAGTTGTTCCCCTCGAAGCGGATGGTCTCCGTTTCCTTGAACGCCTGCTGCACCACGGACAGCACGACGTCGTCCACCGACTTGCCGCGCTTCATGCTCGACCGGATCTGCTCGGTGAGCTCCTCGAGCGCCTCGGCCACCGCCGCGTTGAGCAGCACGATGGGGAAGGCGATCGACGCCGACGAGCCCACGGCGCGGAACTCGAACTTGTTCCCCGTGAAGGCGAAGGGCGACGTGCGGTTGCGATCGGTGTTGTCCCGCTCGATCTCCGGCAGCTTCGCGACGCCAAGCTTGATCATCGCCTGCGCCGCGTTCATCGACGCCTTGCCGGCGGCGATCGACTCGATCACGTGCGTGAGCGTTGAGCCCATGAACACGGAGATGATCGCCGGCGGTGCCTCGTTGGCGCCGAGCCGGTGCTCGTTTCCGCTGGACGCGATGCCGGCGCGCAGGAGCCCCGAGTGCTTGTGCACACCCTTGAGGATCGCCGCGAGGAAGACGAGGAAGCGAACGTTCTGGTGCGGCGTCTTCCCCGGCTTGAGCAGGTTCGTGCCGTCGAGCTCCGGGTTGTCGGCCGCAATCGAGAGCGACCAGTTGCAGTGCTTACCGGAGCCGTTGATCCCGGCGAAGGGCTTCTCGTGCAGCACCGCCTGGAGGTCGTGGCGCAGCGCGACCTTTCGCAGCGTCGCCATCACCATCTGGTTGTGGTCGACGGCGATGTCCGTCTCCTCGAACATCGGCGCCATCTCGAACTGCGACGGCGCGACCTCGTTGTGCCGCGTCACGATCGGCACGCCGAGCTTGTAGAGCTCGTGCTCTACTTCGCTGATGCACGCCTGGATGCGCTCGGGAATCCCGCCGAAGTAGTGGTCCTCGAGCTGCTGCCCGCGCGGCGGCGGCGCGCCGACGAGCGAGCGGCCGGACATCACGAGATCCGGCCGCTGCGCGAAGTGCCCGCGATCGATCAGGAAGTACTCCTGCTCGGCGCCGAGCGTCGTGTAGACGCGCTGCACGCCGGTGTCGCCGAGCAGCTCGAGGAGCGCGATCGCCTTCTCGGAGAGAACGTCGGAGCTGCGCAGCAGCGGCGTCATCTCGTCGAGCGCCTCGCCATTGTAGCCGATGAACACCGACAGGATGCACAGCGTGCGCGTCTCCGCGGACTCGACGATGAACACCGGGCTGGCCGGGTTCCACGCCGTGTAGCCGCGCGCCTCCCACGTCGCCCGCAGGCCGCCGCTCGGGAAGCTCGACGCGTCCGGCTCGCTCTGGATGAGCTGCGCCGCGGTGAACTTCTCGATGGGCTTCTGGTTGTCGTCGAAGCTCAGGAAGGCGTCGTGCTTCTCGGCCGTCAGCCCGGTCTGCGGCTGGAACCAGTGGGTGAAGTGCGTCACGCCGCGGCTGATCGCCCACTCCTTGATCGTCTGCGCCACGACGGGGGCGATGTCGAGGTCCAGCTTCTTTCCCAGGCGGATGGACGCGGCCAGCTTCTTGGCCACGTCCTTGGGCAGCTTGTCCCGCATCTGCCGCGCGCCGAAGGTGTTGATGCCGAAATACGCCGACGTCGGAACGGGCGCCCCGCCATTGCCATTGCTGTCCATTGGCGCGCGGGGGACGCGCGCGACGAGGTCGCGAAGGGTCGACTTGCGCGAGGAGAATGTGGGTGCGGTCATGGCGTCGCCGGGGCTGAGGACTCGGCCGCCCGAGAGAGCGGCTGGAAACGGGCTGAACGGGAACGGCGTGCAGAAAATGCACGCCGATGATGTCAAAGGTAACGATCTGTGCCAAGAAAATTCAAGAATGTCATCGGATTCGTGTCAAACGCGCAAACCACCGACATCAAAGAAGCAAAAGAATGCACGGAACGAGCGGAAAGACGGAAGCGGCGGATCGACGGAGCTTAAATGTTGTCATTCTAGGATTTACCCGCCCGTTTCGCTGTTTTCGCCGTTTCCGTGCCTTCGGCTAGGTGATCCGTCCCAGCGTCCGCAGCCGGGGGACGAGCCGAGCGGTCAGT
>DASSIC010000312.1:0-3174 GCA_035692325.1 Gemmatimonadaceae bacterium
TGCTGGCGGGCCTTCCGGTATCGGTGCCCGGCGAGACGGTGAACCGTCTCTGCGCCTCCGGCATGAGCGCCGTCGCGAACGCGGCGCGCTCGGTCAAGCTCGGCGAGGGAGACTTCTACATCGCCGGGGGGGTGGAGAACATGACTCGCGCGCCCTATGTGATGAGCAAGGCGAGCAAGCCCTTCGCGCGCGACATCGAGATGTTCGACACGAGCCTCGGCTGGCGCTTCATCAACCCCGCGCTGAAGGCGCGCTACGGTGTGGACTCGATGGGCCAGACGGCGGAGAACGTCGCCGAGCAGTATGGCGTGAGCCGCGCCGATCAGGACGCGTTCGCCGTGCGCTCGCAGCAAAAGGCGGCCAGGGCGCGCGCGGCCGGCCGCTTCGCGCCGGAGATCACGCCGGTGGAGATCCCGCAGCGCAAGGGCGACCCCAAGCGCGTCGACACCGACGAGTTCATTCGCCCGGAGACGACGGCGGAGACGCTCGCGAAGCTGAAGTGTGCCTTCCGCACCGACGGCAATGGGAGCGTCACGGCGGGCAACTCGTCGGGCCTGAACGATGGAGCGGCGGCGCTGCTGGTGGCGTCGGAGGCCGGCGCCAAGGTGCTCGGCGCCGAACCGATGACGCGCGTCGTCGCGAGCGCGGTCGTCGGCGTGGAGCCGCGCTGCATGGGCATCGGTCCCGTGCCGGCGACCAGGCGCGTGCTCGAGATGGCGAAGCTGACTCTCGATCAGATGGACGTCATCGAGCTGAACGAGGCGTTCGCCGCGCAGTCGCTCGCCTGCCTCCGCGAGCTCGGGCTCTCCGACGACGATCCGCGCGTCAATCCCAACGGCGGCGCCATCGCCCTCGGACACCCGCTGGGCATGAGTGGGGCACGGCTGCTGCTCACCGCATCCCACGAGCTGCAGCGCACGACCAAGCGCTACGCGCTGGCGACGATGTGCGTGGGGGTCGGGCAGGGGATGGCGGTCGTTTTGGAGAGAGTGTGAAGGCTTTCACCGAAGTACGAGGTACCGGGTACCACGTAGCTGGACCCGGATATTGCCCCCAACAATGCACGGAGGCATCGGTCCCCGAACCGACTCTGACCTGCGTCGCGAACCGCGGCGATGCATCGGCGGTGGTACTCTCTCTCCGAAAGCGGCCCCGATTTAGCGGAGCCAGCTCGTCGGTCCTCGTACCAGGTACCTGGTACATCGTACGTGGGTGCCCGTTCACTTCGAAATCGTTTTTCGGAGCGAGCTGCAATGAGTAACGTCTTTTCCTTTGACGACTTCATCCCGGTGATTCACGAGAGCGCGTTCGTTCATCCGAATGCGACCGTGACCGGCAACGTCATCATCGGGCGCGACGTGTACGTCGGGCCCGGCGCCGCCATTCGTGGCGACTGGGGCGGCATAGTGATCGAGGACGGCTGCAACGTGCAGGAGAACTGCACCATCCACATGTTCCCAGGAGTGACCGTGGTGCTCGAGCAGGGGGCGCACATCGGCCACGGCGCCATCGTGCACGGGGCGCGCATCGGCGCCAACGCGCTCATCGGCATGAACGCGGTGGTGATGGACAACGCGCACGTCGGCGCGGGGTGCATCGTGGGCGCGCTGTGCTTCGTGCCGGCCGAGATGCAGATCCCGGCGCGGAAGGTCGTCGTGGGCAACCCGGCGAAGATCGTGAAGGACGTGAGCGACGAGATGCTGGCGTGGAAGACCGAGGGCACCGCACTGTACCAGTCGCTGCCCGCACGGCTTCGCGCGACACTGCGCGCCTGCGAGCCCCTGCGCGAGGCGTCGAACGTCTCACGCCCAACGTCGAACGAGCAGTATCGGACCTGGAAGGAGACGAGACCGTGACGCGGCTGCAGAACTATGCGCTGGGCGAGTGGATCGAAGGACGCGGCAAGGGGACGGCGCTCTACAATGCCGTCACCGGCGCCGAAGTCGGCGTCGCGTCGAGCGAGGGGCTCGACTTCAAGGCGATGCTCGAGTACGGACGCACCGTCGGCGGCCCGACGCTGCGCGCGCTGACCTTTCATCAACGGGCGCGCATCCTCAAGGCGCTCGCGCAGTATCTCACGGCGCGCAAGGACGAGTTCTATCGCATCTCGGCGTGGACGGGCGCCACGAAGGGTGATTCCTGGATCGACGTCGACGGCGGCTTCGGAACCCTCTTCGCCTACGCGAGCCGCGGGCGGCGCGAGTTCCCCGACGAGACCTACTTCGTCGACGGTGGCCCGGAAGCGCTGAGCAAGGGGGGCACCTTCATCGGCCGCCATATCTGCGTGCCGATGGAAGGGGTGGCCGTGCAGATCAACGCCTTCAACTTCCCCGTGTGGGGAATGCTCGAGAAGCTCGCGACCTCGTTCCTCGCCGGCGTGCCGTCGATCGTGAAGCCGGCGACCGTGACGAGCTATCTCACCGAGGCCGTCGCGAGGGCGATGGTCGAGTCCGGGCTGCTCCCCGCGGGGACCTTCCAGCTCATCTGCGGCAGCGCCGGCGACCTGCTCGATCACCTCGGCTGTCAGGATTCCGTCGCCTTCACCGGCTCGGCGTCCACGGGACTGATGCTCAAGAGCGGCAAGGCGATCCTCGAGCACAGCGTGCGCTTCAATCAGGAAGCCGACTCGCTCAACTACTCGATGCTCGGCCCCGACGCGGCGCCGGGCACCGAGGAGTTCGACCTCTTCATCAAGGAAGTGGCGAAGGAGATGACGGTGAAGGCGGGGCAGAAGTGCACCGCCATCCGCCGCACCTTCGTCCCCGCGGCGATGGTGGACGACGTCACGACCGCACTGAGAAAGAGATTGGCGGGCGTGAAGATCGGAGATCCCTCCGTCGAGGGCGTGCGCATGGGGCCTCTTGCCGGCAAGGGGCAGGTGCGCGAGGTGGAGAAGAGCGTCGATCGGCTCCGCAAGGCGACGGAGCTCGTGTTCGGCGGCCCCGGAACGCTCGATGTCGTCGGCGCCGACCCGGACAAGGGTGCGTTCTATCCGACGATGCTCCTGTACAACGACAAGCCGTTCGGTCGGTCCGAGCCGCACGACGTGGAGGCGTTCGGCCCGGTGAACACCATCATGCCGTACGGTTCGGTCGACGAAGCGATCGCGCTCGCTCGACTGGGGAAGGGAAGTCTCGTCGGCTCGCTGTTCACCGCACGCGACGACATCGCGCG
>DASSIC010000313.1:0-3697 GCA_035692325.1 Gemmatimonadaceae bacterium
AACGGCGAGCCGATGAGCCCCGACGTGACGGGGACCTCCGTCGTGGGCGTGGCGGACTCGCGGGCGATGCACTGATCGTACACCCCGATCCGCTTCAGCTCCGGCGTGTTGAACTGGATGCAGCGCGCGGCGGCGTCGAACTCGATGACGTTCGCCGTCGACCCGGTGGGCGGCCGCTGACGTGACGAGCTGAATTGGAACGACGCGTTCCACCCCTTCGTGACCGTCGGGAGGAACCCGGCGTTGCGCGCGGCGCGTCCCGCCACCGGCTGGGACGCGACCTGGCGCGCGTACCGGTCGTCCCCCGGCTTCTGCAGCTGATCCGTGCTCGCCTCGCTGGGCGGGACCGCACGGCCGAACAGCCGAGCGAACACGGCGAAGGGGTTGGCGGTGTTGCTGAACGAGAACGACGCGTTGACGCCGGTGCGGAACGGCGCGAACCGCGCCGAGTCGCTGACGGCGGAGCCTTCGAACAGCGAATAGTTCACGCCGAGATTGAAGCCGGGCAGCAGGTCGGAGGTGAGCGTGTAGCCGAACGCTTCGGAGGTGAGGCCGCGAATGGCCTTGTGCGTGTAGCGCGCGCGCTCGAAGTCGTATCCGAGCGGCTGGAACTGGAGCGACAGCAGCTTGAGCTTGTCGCCGGCCTCGGGATTGGAGTCGTTCAGGGAGCGCGTCTTCGCCTCGACGTTCGTGGAGAGGCCGAAGCTGAGCGCGTTCTGGCGCAGCGCGCCGAGGTAGCCGGTGGGCTGCCCGTTGGCGCCCACGCGCGTGCGGCCGAGCGCGGCGAGATAGGCATCGCTCACGTCGGCCTGCGGCGCATAGCTGTAGCCGATCGTCGGCGAGATGGAATGCCGGATGCGGGTGAAGGGGCCGAACCCGCCGAACAGTCCGAACAGCGTCGGCGAGGCCGACACGCTGAACGTGGGCCGCTTGGACTGGTGCACCCACTGCCCACCCGTGCGCTCGTTGCGGATCCAGTACGCGGAACCGTCGACGTTCGAGAGCGACATCGACGCCGACAGGTTGAAGTCGTTCCGCGCCAGCGGCGGCAGGGTGAACATGGGGCTCCAGTCCACCGAGGTGCCGTAGGTCGACGCGAAGATGCGCTCGGTGCTCACCCCGGTGTTGACGTCGGTGATGATCGCCGACTCCGGGAAGTCGTTGCGGTGCGACGAGATCGTGAAGCGGTTGCCGAGCTGATATCCGAAGATCGTGAGCGGCGTGTCGAACGAGAGGTTGCTGTCGTACGCGTTGCGCCGCAGCGTGTCGCCGAAGATCGAATCGACGCCGGCCGGCGTCTGCCCGCTGCGCAGGAGCAGGCCGAGCGACGACGGCTGGTCGATCCCCGTGACCTGGTGCGACGTGTAGCTGAGGCTCGGCGTCCACGTGAGCCAGCTGCCGAGATTCACCGGGCTGGTGTTGACGCTGAAGGTCGGGAAGGTCTGGTCGGTCTGGCTGCGCCCCGGCTGCTGGCTGCGCGATCCGCCGAGGGTGAAGTCGGCGGGCCCCACCTTCTGGTGATAGGTGGCCGACGAGCGGATCGTGGACAGCACGGCGTAGGGATTCACCGTCGTGGAGCGCTGGATCCGCGTGTTGCTCACGTAGTTGGCGTCCACGCGCAGGGAGCTGTTGCGCGTGAAATCCTGCGAGTGGCCCCAGCTGACCGCCGTGTTGCGGGCATCGCCCTGGATGGTGTACGCCGTCGCGAGGTTGCCGGTGACGTAGCGTTCCAGCCACCGATAGCGGAACTCGCCGTTGTAGCGCGTATAGGAGATGTCGTTCAGGTCCACCTGCCCCGCCGAGCTGCGCCAGTCGAACGACGCCTGTGCGTCGAGGAAGTCGCTGATCGCCCAGTAGTAGCCGAGCCCCTCGACCTGCCGGCGGTACGACGGGCTGTTGCGCACGATGTCGCTCACCCCGACGTTCGGCGAGAGGATGCCGCTGTGCCGCCCGCCCCGGATGTCCTGGAACAGGAAGGGGAGCCACATCACCGGCACGTCGCCGATGTACAGCACCGCCGGCCGCGCGACGACGAACGAGCCCGTGCGCTTGATCTCCTTGGCCTTGAAGTAGTAGTCCGGCACCGAGTCGTCGCAGGCGGTGATGGTGCCGTCGCGCAGATAGTAGGTGGCGTCGTTGGCGCTCTTCACCGAGGAATCGCGGCTCGCGACGACGACGACCTTCTCGCCGGTGATCTGGAGGACTTCCCCGCTCTGCGGGATCGACGTGCGGATGTCGCTCACGCTCGCGCGGCGGCTCGCGATGTCATACGTCCCCGGTCCTCGGCTCACGATCGGCGCCTGACCGGGTGTGACGAACACGCTGCGCCCGGTCGAATCCGTGCCGACGCGCACCTCGCTGCCGGTCCCGCTGTACTTGATCGTGTCCGACTTCACGAGCTGGGAGTCGCGCTGCACGATGGCTTTCGTCGTGAGCTGGATCGCCCGCGTCACCGCGTCGAACGAGATCTGCTCGCCCTGATACTGCGTCACGCTGTAGCCCGGCGTGTTGAGCAGCCGGAGCATCACCGAGTCGGGGGGCGCGAAGTTCGCCTTCCCCAGGGTGTCGCGCGCCGTGGCGGTATCGCCGCGCTGACGAATCGTGTCTCCACGCACCGGCACGGGTCGCGGCGCCTGCCCCGGCCGCCCCACCTGCGCACGCGCGGGCATCGCCGCGCCGGCGAGAGCGACCGCGAGCACGACTGCCCAGCCGCGCACCCTCACGCCGTTGCCTCCTCGGCGGCTGCCTCGGCCCGCGCCGCCTTCTCCTTCCGGCGGACGACGATGAACGAGAGGATGATGCTCAGCTCGTACAGCATGTACAGCGGCACCATCAGCGCGATGGAGGTGATGAACAGATCCCCCGGCGTGATGATCGCGGCCGCGACGTAGGAGCCGAGGAGCGCGTGCCGGCGGAACTTCGCCAGGAACTTCGGCGTGACCAGCCCGAAGAACGAGAGCAGGAGAATGGCGATGGGCAGCTCGAACACCGCGCCCATCGCCAGGACCAGGCTGCTCACGAAGCCGAAGTACTCGGACGCCGTGATCATCTGGTCGAAAGCCTCGTCGCCCAGCCCCGAGAGGAACTTGAGCGTCATCGGGAGCACGAAGTACCAGGCGAGCGCCGCACCGCCGATGAAGAGCAGCACGGCGCCGAGGATGACCGGGATGGCGATCCGCTTCTCGTGACGGTGCAGTGCCGGCGAGAGAAACGCGTAGACCTGCCAGACGATCACCGGCAGGGCGATCACCACCCCCGCCATGATCGCGGTCTGGATGAGGATGGAGAAGCCGTCGCCCGGATGGGTGTAGACGAGCCGCCGCCCGTGCAGGTACGGCAGCATCGGTCCCTGCAACCACACCAGCACGTGAAACTTCCAAACGACGACGAAGGCGACCGCGACGCCCACGATGAGCGCCGCCAGCGACCAGATGATCCGCCAGCGGAGCTCCTCGAGGTGATCGAGAAACGGCATCTCGCCCGCACTGCCCATTGCTGCTCCGGTCTACCGTCCGAGGGTCTTGAGCTGCTCGCGCGCGAGGGCTGCCTCGTCCGAGCGCGGGTAATCCTTGACGATCCGATCGAAGGCGGCGCGGGCCGCCGTCGTGCGACCCGCCGCCCGCAGCGACAACGCACGCTTGTAGAGCGCCGTCGCCGCCTTCGGCGAGGAAGGATAGCGCTGAACGACGAGCCCGTA
>DASSIC010000314.1:0-3021 GCA_035692325.1 Gemmatimonadaceae bacterium
CGGCCCCCCGCTGCTCCTCTTCCTGCTGTGGCTGGGGACGCGGAGCCGCGCCACCGCCGAACGCGAGACCGTGCAGCGCTAGTCGTGAGGCCGGATCTGCAACTGCCTCGACAGACCACAGAGGAGAACGAGGGCGCAGAGGCTGCAACTGCCTTGAACAAACCACAGAGGGCACAGAGGGCACAGAGAACTGCAACTGCAAACATCAAAGGAGTGTGTTGCTGTTCCCTTTCCTCTGTGCCCTCTGTGCCCTCTGTGCCCTCTGTGTCCTCTGTGGTCTATTCAAGCTGTTCGGCCCGGCCGACCGAAGCGTCCCGAGCGGCGGGTCCTCGGCCTACCTGTGCGTTCTCGGCGGTGAAGCAGGCAGTTGTCCTTCCGCTTCCAATCTCACGGACTACACGTCAACACGTTCCCTCGCGCATTCGCCTCGGCCTCGGGAATCGGGACCACCATCGGTCCGAAGTTCGTGGTCGTGCGCTCGGGACCCAGCTCCGTCCACAGCCCGAACATGCGGTAGTCGATCGCCCGAGACGGGCTCTCGTAGAGCAGCGAGTAGCGCTTCTGTTTCAGGATCTCGCGCAGCAGATCCAGACGCGTGGGGAAGTTCGCCGCCACCTTGGGCACGGTGAAGCCGCCGGAGCGTGACCGCACCGCGTTCACCAGCGCGAGCGCTTCGGCATCACGATTCAGCCCCCACAGCGCTTCCGCGCGCACGAGCACCAGCTCCTCGTTGATCAGCAGCGGGATCGGCGTCGTCGGGCCGCTGAAGATCGTGAACTGGATGTCCGACGAGACTCCCTCCGTGGAGAGGTTCTGCGCGGGATCCTCGCGGACCTTCGAGAGCCGCGCGTCGCCGGGCTCCGCCTCGCTCAGCACCTTCGGGTTCGCGCGGTGCACCGACTGATCGAAGTTCTGGTTGGTGAGGTCGCCCGACGCCGTGCTGTAGATGTGGTACACGCCGTCGCGGAAGTTGCCGGCCACGTTGGCGAACGATGCGTCGAGTGCCGTGATCGCCGTGTTGAGCGCCGCGGCGTCGATCGCGCCCGACTTGGCGTAGTTGATGAAACCGCGATAGACCTCGTTCTTCCCCTTGAGGCCGCGGTTGAACTTCAGGAATCCGGCCGGTGTGTTGAACGACCCGTTCGAGCTGAAGCCCCCGGGCAGCACGAAGGCGAACGACGACCCCGCTGCACCGAGATCGGTAGCCGCCGAGTCGAGCAGCGACGAGATGTACGCCAGCACTGCCGGCTTGCAGCGGATCGGATCGAGCTCGCCTTTGCCCAGGGCGATCGGCACGCCGATCGTGTCGCGCATCTCGATCAGACGCATGTACTGGAGCGCCTTCATCGTCTGCGCGTAGCCGCGCGCGCCGGCGGCGTCCGAGGCGGAGAAGCCGGAGCCGGCGAGCCCCGCCACGAGCTCGTTCGAGCTGCGCACGGTGCGGTAGTGCGACGTCCAGAGGAAGTTCGTGACGAAGGCGCTCGGGTTGAACTGGCCGAGCGGGTTGTTGATGTAGCGCGGATCGGCGGCGTCGATGCGGTAGGCGTCGCGTCCCATCGTCTCCATGATCAGGATCTGGAAAGCATGGTTCTCCCGGTCGCCCGCCGCGATGCCGGTGACCTGCGACTGGAGCGCCGCCGGCGACGGCACCACGGATGGGATCACCGGGTTGTTGTAGTTCGGGATCTCGGCGTCGGAACAGGCCACGACGACGAACAGCGCGCTCGAGCACGCGAGCGCGCGCGAGGTCAGGATGGTCGGCGTCATCGTCAGAACCCCACGTCGACGGTGAGGAAGAAGCTGCGCGAGGGCGGGAACGGCGCGAGATCGATGAACCGGCTGATCTGCTGATTGCCGAAGTTGCTCACCTCGGGATCGGCCCCGGTGTACTTCGTCCAGGTGTACAGGTTGCGTCCGCTCAACTCGAGCCGCACCGAGCGCGTGCGGCCACCGAGCGGGCCGAACCACGCCTTCGGCAGATCGTAGCCGAGCGCCACCTCGCGCAGCTTCACGAAGGAGGCGTCCTCCACGTACTGCGCGATCCCCTGGGTATCGTTGAGGTTGATGCGCGCGAGCCCGCCGTCCGGCACATCCGGCGCGAGACCGAAGGCGTCGAACACGTTCTTGGTCACGTTCACCAGGTTGCCCCCCTTCTGCCAGTCGAACAGGGTGGAGAGGCGCAGTCCCTTGAAGGTGAGCTCATTGGAGAATCCCATGGTGAAGTTCGGGGACGCATCTCCCTTCTTCACGACGCCGTTGGCCCCGTCCGACGCGACGATCTGCGTGACGCTCTGCCCCACCTCGAGCCGCGCGATGCCGTAGCCGGCGCCGAACGCCACACCCTGCCCCGTCGCGTCCTGCGAGAGCGTGAAGGCCGGCACCGGCAACGCCGTCACGATGCCGACGTTCTTGGCGAAGGTCGTGCGCGACGTCCAGTCGTAGTCCGCGCCCTGAATCGGCGTGAGCTCGAGCAATGCCTCACCGCCGCGATTGCGGAACTGGCCGCCGTTCTGGATCTGCACCGTGTAGCCCACCGACGGCGCCGCCGCGATCTGGAGGATCACGTCGTCGATCGTCTTCTGGTAGAGCGTGAAGGCGAGCGAGCCACGACCGCTGGCGAACTGCGCGTCGAATCCGCCTTCGATCTCCGTCTGGCGCTCGGGCTTGATGTTCGGATCGCCGTACGAGGGGCCCGCCTGCACGCCGTTCTGCCGGTCGTACACGCCGGTGATCGCCGTACGGTACTTCTGGAGGTACAGCGGCTGATTCCCCGACTGTCCCACGGCGAGGCGGAGCTTCACTTCGCCCAGCGTCGGCACCGCGTCCACGAGCCGGTACGAGACGGATGCCTTGGGGAAGGCGTACAGCTTGTCCACGTCGCCGTTGCGCGTGCTGCGCTCGGCGCGCACGCCGGCCGTGAGCAGCAACTTCTCGTTCAGCGCGAGCAGCTCCTCCTGCGCGAAGGCCGCGAGGCCCTTCACCTCCTCGCGATTGGCGAACACCTCCGGTGCCGATCCGGAG
>DASSIC010000315.1:0-3494 GCA_035692325.1 Gemmatimonadaceae bacterium
GGCGCGATAGACGGCGCCCAGCCGTTCCATGAATGCCATGAACGCCGCGCGGTCGGGCTCCTGCAACAGGTGCCAGTTCAAAGACTGGTCGTGGTTCCACTCCGTCGGCTCGGCGAGCTCGGTGCCCATGAACAGCAACGACTTGCCCGGCCGGGTCACCTGATATGCCAGCAGCGCGCGCATGTTGGCGAGCTTCTGCCAGTGGTCGCCCGGCATCTTCTCGTAGAGCGAGCCCTTGAGGTGCACCATCTCGTCGTGCGACAGCGGCATGATGAAGTGCTCGCTGTGCTCGTACACCATCGCGAAGGTGAGCTCGTCCTGGTGGAAGCGGCGGTAGATCGGATCGCGCTCGAAGTAGCCGAGCGTGTCGTGCATCCACCCCATGTTCCACTTGAAGGTGAAGCCGAGCCCACCGGCGCGGATCGGACGCGTCACCCCCGGCCACGCCGTGCTGTCCTCGGCGATCGTCACGCAGCCGGGCGCGTCCTCGCACACGACGTCGTTCATCTGCCGCAGGAAGTCGATCGCCTCGAGGTTCTCGCGTCCGCCGTAGCGGTTGGGCACCCACTCGCCCGCATTGCGGCTGTAGTCGAGATAGAGCATCGAGGCCACCGCATCTACGCGCAGGCCATCGATGTGGAACTCGTGCAGCCAGTACAGCGCGTTGGCCACGAGGAAGTTGCGCACTTCCTTGCGGCCGTAGTTGAAGATCAGCGTCCCCCAGTCGGGGTGTTCGCCCAGCCGCGGATCCTCGTGCTCGTAGAGCGCGGTCCCGTCGAAGCGGCGGAGCGCGTAGTCGTCCTTGGGAAAGTGCGCCGGCACCCAGTCGAGGAACACGCCGATCCCCGCCTGATGCAGCGTATCCACCAGGAAACGGAAATCCTCCGGATTTCCGTACCTCGACGTGGGTGCGTAGTAGCCGGTGACCTGATAGCCCCACGATCCGTAGAACGGGTGCTCCATCACCGGCAGCAGCTCCACGTGCGTGAAGCCGAGCCGCTTCACATGCTCGGCCAGTCGCGGCGCGATCTCCCGGTAGGTGAGGGAGCGATTGCCCTCCTCGGGGACGCGCGCCCACGAGCCCAGATGCACTTCGTAAATGTGCACCGGCTCGAACGCGAGGTGGCGCGTCCGTCGCGCCGTCATCCACTCGGCGTCGCGCCACTCGTACGTGTCGCTCGGCACCACGATCGCCGCCGTCTCCGGCGACTGCTGCATCTTGAGCGCCATCGGGTCGGTCTTCACGCGCAGGTCTCCCTCGCGCGTGCGCAGCTCGAACTTGTACAGTGCGTTCGCCGCCACGCCGGGGACGAACAGCTCCCAGATCCCGCTCGAGCCGAGGCGTCGCATCGGGAACTGCCGGCCATCCCAGTTGCACCAGTCGCCCACGACGCTCACCCGGTCGGCGTTCGGTGCCCACACGGCGAATGCCGTCCCTTCGTCGCCATCCACGGTGCGCGGGTGCGCGCCGAGCATCGTCCAGAGCCGGCGGTGGTTGCCTTCGCCGAAGAGATAGAGATCCATCTCCCCCACCGTGGGCAGGAATCGGTACGGATCCCCCCGCTCCCACGAGCGCCCGTCGGCAGCGAGGAAGCGCAGCGAGTAGCGCAGCGGCAATGGTGCGCCCGGCAGGAAGAGCGAGAACAGCCCGTCGCCCTCGGCGCGCATGGCCGTGGCCACTCCGTCGCGCAGCACGTAGCAGTCGGCCGCTTCGGGTTGGAGCACACGGATGACGACGCCGAGCGCGCCTCCCACGGTTGCGGAGTGCGCGCCGAGGATCTGGTGCGGCTCGCCATGCCGGCCGTCGAGCAGGGCGGCGCGTGCGTCGGCGTCGATCGGCGGGAGCGTGGTGACGCGGGCGGCGTCGGTCATGGCGTGTGCCGATCGACGTTGCTCAACGGCTCGCGCCGCGCATCCTCGCTCGTCACCAGTCGGCGGTCCGTGCCGAAGCGGAGCAGCATCAGCGTATGTGCCTGCACCTTCACGGTCGATTCGCGCACCACCGGCATGTCGTCCTTGGCTGTGTCCACCATGATCACCCAGATCTTCTCGCCCCCGAGCGCCGGCAGCGCGAAGTCCACGTCCTGCTCGCCACCGTTGAGCACGAGCAGGAGCGTGTCGCCGCAGACCGCGTGGCCGCGCTCGTCCACCTCGTCCGTCGCCGCTCCGTCGATGAGCATGCCGAACGCATGCAGGCTCGTGTCGCCCCAGTCGTGATCGTGGATCTCCCGTCCATCGGGACGCAGCCAGGTCACGTCCTTCTGTGTGGAGCCCTCCACGGCGACGCCCTTGAAGAAGTGCCGGCGACGCAGCACGGGATGCGCCTGGCGGATGGCGATCAGCTTGCGCGTGAACTCCAGGAGCTGCGTCTGGCAGGGCTCGAGATCCCAATCCACCCAGGTGATCTCGTTGTCCTGGGCGTACGCGTTGTTGTTGCCCTTCTGTGTGCGGGCCAGCTCGTCGCCGTGCGCGAGCATCGGCACGCCCTGCGAGAAGGCGAGCGTGGCGAGGAAGCTGCGCATCGCACGCTGCCGCATCGCGTTGACCGCGGGATCGTCCGTCTCCCCCTCGACCCCCCAGTTGCGGCTGATGTTGTCGTTGTGGCCGTCCTGATTGTTCTCGCCGTTCGCCTCGTTGTGCTTCTGCTCGTAGCTCACGAGGTCGCGAAGGGTGTAGCCGTCGTGCGCGGTGATGAAGTTGATGCTCGCGTACACCCCGCGGTCGCTCCCCTTGAAGATGTCGGCCGACCCCGCGAGCCGGCTCGCCATCTCCGCCACCTGGCCCGGCTCGCCGCGCCAGAACTTGCGCACGCTGTCGCGGTACTTGCCGTTCCACTCCGTCCAGCGCACGGGAAAGTTGCCCACCTGGTAGCCGCCCGGTCCCACGTCCCACGGCTCGGCGATCAGCTTCACCCGTGAGAGGGTGGGGTCCTGCTGCATGATGTCGAAGAACGCCGACAGCTTGTCCACGTCGTACAGCTCGCGCGCCAGCACCGGCGCGAGGTCGAAGCGGAAGCCGTCCACGTGCATCTCCTCCACCCAGTAGCGCAGCGAGTCCATCACGAGCTGGATCGTGCGCGGGTGCTGCATGTTGAGCGAGTTGCCCGTGCCGGTGAAGTCGGTGTAGAAGCGCTTGTTCTTCGGCTCCAGCCGGTAGTACGTCGTGTTGTCGATCCCGCGCAGCGACAGCGTGGGCCCCAGGTGGTTCCCTTCCCCGGTGTGGTTGTACACGACGTCGAGGATCACCTCGAGCCCCGCGGCGTGCAGCGTCTTCACCATCGTCTTGAACTCGTAGACCTGGTTGCCGAGCCCGCGCGTGGCGTAGCGCACGTCCGGCGCGAAGAAGCCGATCGAGTTGTAGCCCCAGTAGTTCGTGAGCCCACGCTCGGCGAGATGCCGATCGACGACGAACTGGTGCACCGGCAGCAGCTCCAGCGCCGTGACGCCGAGGCTCTGGAAGTACTCGATCATCGGATCGCTGCAGAGTCCGAGGTA
>DASSIC010000316.1:0-7450 GCA_035692325.1 Gemmatimonadaceae bacterium
GGCGACCGCGGCGAGCGCGCGCGAGCGTCCGCACGCGGTGGCGCAGCTTCGCGAGCGCTGGCGCATGGGCTCGGAGGCGCGCGGCCTCGTGGTGGTGACGGCGGCGCTCCTCGCCTTTGGACTTGCCGTGCTCTACAGCGCGAGCGCGATCGTCGCCATGCAGGAGGGACGCAACAGCTGGTACTACATCGCGCGGCAGGCGAGCGGCGTGCTCGCCGGGATCATCGCCTTCGCCATCGCCGCCAAGCTGCCGGCGGAGAAGTGGCAGGAGTGGGCGTGGCCGCTCATGTACGCCGCCATCGCGTCGCTGTTTCTCTGTCTCGTGCTCCCCGAGCGCATCGCGCCGCGCATCAACGGATCCAAGCGCTTTCTCTTCGGCAGCTCGTTCCAGCCATCCGAGTTCGGCAAGCTCGCCGTCGTCGTCTGGACGTCCATGCTGATCGTGAAGAAGGGGCCGCAGCTGCGTCGGCTGACGAAGGGCGTGCTCCCCTTCTTCGTCGTGGTCGGCCTCTGCGACGTGCTCGCCGCGCTCGAACCGGACCTCTCGGTGGCGATGCTCTACACGCTGCTGCTGGCGGTCCTGCTGTTCGTTGGCGGGGTGCGCATCGCACACTTCGTCTTCCTCGGCGCGCTGGCGATGCCGCTCATGTGGCGGCAGATCGAGAAGGTGCAGTACGCCGTGCTGCGCCTCACCTCGTTCCTGGATCCCGGGCGTGCGCCGGCGCAGGTGGGCTATCAGCTCAACCAGTCGCTGATCGCCGTCGGGTCGGGGGGCGCCTTCGGGCAGGGCTTCGGGCAGGGACGGCAGCAGTACGGCTTTCTCCCCTTCCCGTACAGTGACTTCATCGCCAGCAACATCGGCGAGGAGTGGGGGTTCATCGGGCTGACGGCGGTGACGGTGGCATTCGCGGCGTACGCGTTGCTGGGCTTTCGCATCGCCCGCAAGGCGCGCAGCCCCTTCCTGCAGCTCGTCGCGGTGGGGCTCACCTTCGTCACCGTGCTCACGGCCTATCTGCACATCGGCGTCGTGGTCGGGCTCTTGCCTACGACGGGGCTGACGCTTCCCTTCGTGTCGTACGGCCGATCGAACATCGTGTTGACGATGTTCTTCACGGGCATTCTCGTGAACATCGGCAGCGTGCGGGAACGCGTCGTGGGCGGCGGCGCCACCGATCCACTCTCCTCACGCTGAGATCACACGATGGCGACAGGCAGGACGGTTCTCTTCGCTGGCGGCGGCACGGGCGGCCATCTCTATCCCGGACTCGCGATCGCCCGCACGCTGGTGCGTCTCAATCCCACGGTGCGCCCCGTGTTCGTGGGCGCGCTGCGCGGCATCGAGAAGACGGTGCTGCCCGGCACCGAGTTCCCGCACCTGCTGCTCGACCTCCATCCGCTCTATCGCACGAAGCCCTGGGAGAACTGGCGCACGATCCGCGGCGCCTTGGGCGCGTGGCGCGAGCTGGCGGCCCTCGTGCGCAGGGAGCGGCCGTCGGTCGTCGTCGGTACCGGCGGCTACGCGGCGGGCGTCGCGCTGGCGTACGCGGCGATGCATCGAATCCCCATCGTGCAGCAGGCGGGCGACAGCTATCCCGGGCTCACGGCGCGCGCGTTCCGCCGATGGACGAAAGAGTACTACCTCGCATTTCCCGAGGCGGGACGCGTGATCGGTGGCAAGCCGGCGCAGCACGTCGATACCGGTGCGCCGATCGAGCCTCCGCCGCGTCCACGTCCCGATCGTGCCGCCGCGCGGCAGGTGTGGGGATTTCCAGGGCGCGGTGGCCAGGTCCTGCTGATCTACGGCGGCAGCCAGGGCTCGCGGGCGATGAATCTCGTGGTGGCGGAATGGGTGAAGCGCGGGCTCCCACCCGATCTCTACCTGATCTGGATGACCGGCAAGGCGAGCTACGCGGAGTTCGCGTCGCTCGACGGTGGACGCGTGCGCGTGCGCGAATATCTCTCGCCCATCGCCGATGCATACGCGGCGACCGACCTCGCGCTCGTGCGCGCCGGCGCGATGACGACGGCCGAGTTGTTCGCGTGGGAGATTCCCGCCGTGCTCGTGCCGCTGCCCACCGCCGCCGCCGACCACCAGTCCGTGAACGCGCGCACGCTGGAAGCCGCGGGAGCGGCGATTCACCTCCCGCAGGCCGAGCTGACGACGGACCGGCTGGACGCGACGATCCGATCGCTCATCGACGATCCCGCGGCGATGGCGCGCCTCGCCGCGGGCGCACGCGCGCGCGCGCGCCCGGATGCCGCAGAGACGATCGCGCGGCGGATCCTCCAGCTCCTCGGTTAGCGAACCGTCACGCCTGTCGTCCTGAGCGCGGCGAAGAACCCGCACGAGGAGGTCCTTCGCGGCGCTCGAGATGACACATTGCCTTCCTGCGCCAACGTCGCACGCGGTATATTTCCGCACCGATGCCGTCTCTCCTCGATCCCGCCGACCCGCGACCCATCCACTTCGTCGGCATCGCCGGCGCGGGGATGAGTGCCCTCGCGGAGCTGTTCACCCTTCGTGGCATGCAGGTCACCGGCTGCGACCAGCACCCCGAGAACGCCGCCGACCTGCTGCGAAAGGGCATCGCGATTCAGGGCAGTCACTCGCCGGACCACGTCGCTGGCGCCCGCGCGCTCGTCGTCACCTCGGCGATGCCGAAGGATCATCCGGAGCTGGTGCGCGCGCGTGAGCTCGGACTCCCGGTGATCCGTCGCGCCGAGGCACTCGGCGAGGTGACGGCTGGCACGATGCTCGTCGGCGTGGCGGGCACGCACGGCAAGTCGACGACGACGGTGATGACGACCGAGGCGCTCGCCGCCGCGGGGCTCGCACCCACCGGCTACGTCGGCGCGCGCGTCACCTCCTGGGGCGGCAACGTCCGCGCGGGCGGCGGCGAGCGGTTCGTCGTGGAGGCGGACGAGTACGACCGCTCCTTCCTCGCGCTCGAGCCCACCGTGGCGGTGGTGACGAATCTCGAGGCGGACCACATGGACATCTACGCCGACTTCGACGATCTGCGGCGCACCTTTGCGCAGTACGTGCGCGGTGCGCGCTATGTCGTGCTCTGCGCCGACGACGTCGAAGCCAACAGGATCGCCACGCCGCCGACGGCCGAGGTGATCCGCTATGGCCTCTCGTCGCCCGACGCGCGGCTGTGCGCGACGGATTTGCGGCGCGAAGGGCTCGGCACTCGGTTCACGGTCGTCTACGATGGCAAGGCAGTTGGCGACGTCGCGCTGGCCGTGCCGGGCGAGCACAACGTCCGCAATGCGCTTGCCGCGCTCGCGGTTGGACTGGGCCTCGGCGTCACCGTGCCGCAGATGGCCCCCGGGATCGCGGCGTTTCGCGGCGTGGAGCGGCGCTTCCAGCTGCTCGGGGAGGCCGCCGGCGCGCTCGTCGTCGACGACTATGCGCATCACCCGACCGAGGTGCGCGCCACGATCCAGGCGGCGCGCGCCGCGGCGCCGGAGCGCCGCCTGGTCATCGCCTTCCAGCCGCACCTGTTCTCGCGCACGCGCGATCTCGCGCGCGAGTTCGCCGACGCGCTCACCGAAGCCGACGCCGTCTACCTGCTCGACGTGTATCCGTCGCGCGAACGGCCGATCCCTGGGGTGACGAGCGACCTGATCTCCGGCGTGATGCGTACGCGCGGACGTGCACCGGTGTGGCAGGGCGCGCGCGGCGCCCTCGCGGCACGACTGGCTGGCGACGTGCGTCCCGGCGACCTCGTGATCACGATGGGCGCAGGCGACGTGACGCGATGCGGGCCGGAGCTGCTCGCCGCGCTCGGCATGGCGGCGGCGTGAGCGACGGCGGCGATCTCGGCGACGCCTCTCCCATCGCACCGGGCGCCGCCCGCTTCGCCCGTTGGCAGCTCGCAGTCGGCGCGGTCCTCGTGGTCGTGCTGCTGGCCTCTCCCTTCTGGGGGCCGCGCGCGCTCGCGAAGCTCGACTTCTTCCGCGTGCGCAAGGTGGAAGTGCTCGGCCTCCGCTACACCCCGCCCGGCGAGGTGCTGGCGCGGCTCGGCGTGGATACGACGCGCAGCGTGTGGGATCCCCTCGAACCGCTGGGCGCGCGCGTCGCGACGCACCCGCAGATCGAGCGCGCCGTGGTGTCGCGCCGGCTGCCCGGAACCCTCGTCGTGGATGTCGTGGAGCGTCGTCCCATCGCGCTGGTGCAGATCGGGGCCACGCTGCGAGCGGTGGACGAGCGCGGGGTGATGCTTCCGCTCGATCCGAGCCGCACCCCGGTGGACGCCCCGATCGTGAGCGCCGCGTCGCGCGCCGCCGACGTGTATCATTTACTGGGAGCGATGCAACGCGAAGCGCCACGGCTCTACGCGCGTGTCAGCTCCATCCGCTCTGCCGGCAGCGACGAGCTGCTGGTTCAGCTCGCCGATCTTCCCGTGCGCGCTATGACGACTGTGACGCTCGCGCGTCTTGGGGACATCGAACCCGTCGAGCGCGATCTCGCGCGGCGCCAGCTCCACGCCGCCGAGCTCGATCTCCGCTATAGAGACCAAGTGATCGCCAGACTGCCATGAACACCGACCGCCTCGTCGCCGGACTGGACATCGGCTCGGCCAAGACGACCGCCATCATCGCCGAAGTCGTGGGAGAGATGAAGCATCCCACGATCAAGGTGCTCGGGGTCGGCCAGGCCCGCACCACCGGCATGCGCCGCGGCGTGGTCTCCGACATCGAGGAGACGACGCGATCCATCCGCAAGGCGCTCCAGGACGCGGAGCGAATGGCGGGCGCACAGATCACCGACGTCTACGCCGGCATCGCGGGCGAGCACGTGCGCGCCATGACGTCCAAGGGCATCGTCGCCGTGGCGAACGACGAGATCGCGAAGTCGGACGTCGACCGGGCGAACGAGGTGGCGCGCGCACAGGCGATCCCGCAGGACCGCGAGCTGCTGCACGCCATCCCGCAGGAGTACGCCGTCGACAAGGACACCGGCATCCGCGATCCGATCGGCATGAGCGGGACGCGGCTCGAGGTGGAGATGTACCTCGTCACGATCGGGTCGTCGCCCGCGGTGAACCTGCGCAAGAGCGTGGAGCGCGCCGGCTACAAGGTGCGCGAGCTCGTGCTCGAGCCTCTGGCGAGCGCGCTCGCCGTGCTCACCGAAGACGAGAAGGAGCTCGGTGTCGCGCTCGTGGAGATGGGGGCCGGCACGACGGACCTCGCCATCTTCCACGAGGGCAAGATCCGGCATCTCGGCACGATCGCCTTCGGGGGCAACAACGTCACGAGCGACATCGTGCACGGACTGGGCGTCACCCAGGCGGACGCCGAGCGGCTCAAGGAGCGCCACGGCTGCGCGTACGAGGCGCTGGTGGACCCGAGCGAGATCATTCAGCTCCCGAGCACCGTCGCTCAGGGCGACCGCCAGATTCCGCGCGAGCTGCTGGCACACATCATCCACCAGCGCATGGACGAGATCTTCGATCTCGTGCAGCGCGAGGTGGCGACGGCGGGATACGCGGGACGTCTTGCGGCAGGGCTGGTGATCACCGGCGGCGCAGCGGCGATGCAGGGAGCGGCGGAGCTGGCGAGCGACGTGTTCGGCACCGGCGTGCGAGTCGGCACGCCCTCGGAGCAGGTGGGAGGGCTGAGCGACTCGGTGGATGCGTCGCGCTTCGCGACGGTCGTCGGCCTCGCGCAGTACGGCGCGCATCGCATGGCACTCGGCGGCGCCACGGCGAGCGCGCGTCGCATCAAGCTGCCGACCGGTGGCGGGATGGACAAGCTCGGCGAGCGGATCAAGTACTGGCTCCAGGACTTCTTCTAGCCGTCCACCGCCGGCGGATGGACGCCGGCGGCGCAGTGGGCGCCCAGTGATTCGCGGCACCGGGTGATCGAGTGAGGGAAACGACGCCTGACGGCGGCGTTTCGGTGACGCCGAGGTGACGGCGGCATCGCACTGTCCGGCATGTCAGGACGTGCTCCTCACTCTCGAGCCAACCACATGCACACTGCGCTCGCAGTCTTCCCACCGACGCGGCTGACCTGTCGCCACCCCGTCGGCGCGTGCGTCGGGCTCCTGTGCCTCGTCGCCGGGTGCCTCGACCGTGTCACTGCACCGACCGTCGATCCGCTCGCGCCGGCGCGCGCGACGGCGGAGCTTCTCGACTCGCCCTCCAGCGGGAGCGTCGAGTTCTCCGTGAGCGGCGAGGCACCACTCGCCGGCAACCAGAAGCTCGTCGGCCGCTTTCCCACACCCACCGTGGTGGCGATGACCGTCCATCAGGACTTCGCCATCACCACGCTGCCGCCGCACCCGCCTGGTAGCGGCCGCCTGGGTCTCGCGGGGCGGGTGTACGCATTCGGCTGCTCACACCAGGGCGAAGCGTATCTGGTCGAGTATCAAGGCGACGCCGGGTATGGTTTCCCCTTCGCCGGATGCCAGCTCGCCGGCCAGCCCGATGTCGTGACGACGCTGTCGGACACGGTGCTGGTGAGCGGATTCGTCTACTACGGCTATGCATTCGACGCCGCCTGTCCGTATCCCGACGCCGCCTGCGCGTCGTACACCGGCAGCTCCGGGGTGTCGCTGGTCCGTCCCTCCGCAACGCTCGCGATCGATGGCGACAGCGTTCGCGCGGGAGTGTTGCGCGCCTTCCCGAACCGCGAGTACACGCTCGTGGCGACGCCGGCGCCGCTGCGGATGGGCCGGTTCGGTACTCCGGTGCAGCCGGTGGCAACCGGATGGACGTTCAAGTCGGATTCCGGCGCCATCGAGGCCGACATCTGTGACAACGGCAGCGGTCGCGTCTGCACGAAGACGTTCACCCGTTCGGGCGAGCTGACGCTCGTGGCGCTCGTCAACGGCGAGCAGATGACGTCGCCGCCGGTGCGCGTGCAGATGCCCGCGCTGTCGATGGAGGTATCGCGCGACAGCGTCACCGTGGGCGACACGGTGCTCGTGACGACGACCGTCGCGGGGATGGATACCACCGCACTGTCATACTTTGCGGTGAGCAGCTTCGACCCGGACGGCCGGTCGATCGGGTTCGCCCTCACCGGTGCGGTGCCGGGGCCCGATGTCGCAGGCGTCCCGCCCTGCCTGCGCCCGAAGCCGGTGCCGACGCGCTGCTACATCGTACCGACGCGCCAAGGGCGTACGCGGGTCGAGGTGGGCGCGTTCCTCGACACCCATGGACTGTCGGTGCAGGCGAGCAGGGACATCGTCGTGCGCGGTGGCCAGGGGAGCGTGAGGTTGTCCGTATTACGGGATACCATCGCACCCACGGCGCGCTACTGGAGGCTCGACACGAAGACCAAGACCTACACCCTGAACCAGCGCCGCCCGCCCGATACGAGTCGAACGGTCGTTACGGTCTCGGTGGTCGATGGCTCGGGAAGAGCCGTGCCGAACGCGGACGTCATGCTGTCGATGACCGCGCACGAGTCGTCCTCGGGTCACGAGCATGCCGGC
>DASSIC010000317.1:0-6519 GCA_035692325.1 Gemmatimonadaceae bacterium
CTCGTGATTCAGAACGTGCACCGGTACTTCCTGTACTTCGCCGTCGCCTTCCTGTTCATCCTGGCGAGCGATGCATGGAAGGGACTCTGGTTCGCCGACTCCGCTGGCGCGAAGCACTTCGGCATCGGCATCGGATCGCTCGTTCTGATCGTGAACGTGTCGCTGCTCACCGGCTACACGCTCGGGTGTCACTCGCTGCGCCATCTCGTTGGCGGCTACCTCGATCGTCTTGCCGGACGCCCGGCGCGCCGCAAGGCGTACGAGTGCGTCAGCTGCCTCAACCGCGGCCACATGAACTGGGCGTGGGCGAGCCTGTTCTGGGTCGCCTTCACCGACATCTACGTCCGCCTGTGCGCGATGGGGATCTGGCACGATTGGCGGATCCTCTGATGGCCGACTACCAGACGGTCGATCACGACGTGCTCGTCATTGGCGCTGGGGGCGCTGGCCTGCGCGCGGCCATCGAGGCCGCGGCCAGCGGACTCTCGGTCGGAGTGGTCTGCAAGTCGCTGCTTGGCAAGGCGCACACGGTCATGGCCGAAGGGGGCGTCGCCGCCGCGCTGGGGAACGTGGACGACCGCGACAGCTGGCGCGTGCACTTCGCCGACACCATGCGCGGTGGTCAGTACGTCAACAACTGGCGCATGGCCGAGCTGCACGCCCGTGAGGCGCCGGCGCGCGTGAACGAGCTCGAGGCGTGGGGCGCGCTGTTCGACCGCACGACGGACGGTCGCATCCTCCAGCGCAACTTCGGCGGCCATCGCTATCCGCGTCTCGCGCACGTTGGCGACCGCACCGGGCTCGAGATGATCCGGACGCTCCAGGATCACGGCATCCACCGGGGGATGGACGTGCACATGGAGTGCACGGTGCTCACCCTCCTGCGCGACGGCGAGCGCATAGCCGGCGCGTTCGCCTACGATCGCGAGCGGGGCCGCTTCCGGCTCTTTCGCGCCAAGGCCGTCGTCCTGGCCACGGGCGGAATCGGCCGCGCCTACAGCATCACGAGCAACAGCTGGGAATACACCGGCGATGGCCATGCCCTCGCGTACCTGGCCGGCGCCGCGCTCCAGGACATGGAGTTCGTGCAGTTCCATCCCACGGGGATGATCTGGCCGCCGAGCGTGCGCGGGATCCTCGTCACGGAAGGAGTGCGCGGCGAAGGAGGAGTGTTGCGGAACCGCGAGGGCAAGCGGTTCATGTTCGACAACATTCCCGACAACTACAAGCCGCAGACGGCGGACAACGAGGAAGAGGGCTGGCGCTACACGCAGGGAGACAAGAACGCGCGCCGCCCGCCCGAGCTGCTGACGCGCGATCACGTGGCGCGCATGATCGTCCGCGAGGTGAAGGAAGGGCGCGGCTCACCGCATGGCGGCGTCTACCTCGACATCTCCTGGATCAAGGAGCGCCTCCCCAACGCGGCCGAGCACATCCGCAAGAAGCTGCCGAGCATGTATCATCAGTTCATGCAGCTCGCCGGCATCGACATCACGAAGGAAGCGATGGAGATCGGCCCCACGACGCACTACATCATGGGCGGCATCCGCGTCGACGGCGACAGCCAGATGTCCACCGTGCCCGGTCTCTTCGCCTGCGGTGAGTGCGCCGCCGGTCTGCACGGAGCGAACCGCCTCGGCGGCAACTCGCTTTCGGACCTGCTCGTCTTCGGCAAGCGCGCCGGCGAATACGCGGCGCGCTACGCCAAGGACCAGCCCTCCGTGAAGATCGACGAAGGCGCCGTGAAGGACGCCGCCGACCGCGCGCTCGCTCCCTTCGCTCGGTCGGGCGGTGCCGAAGGGCCGTATCAGGTGCAGGACGCGTTGCAGACGGCCATGCAGAACCACGTCGGCATCGTGCGCACGCAGCACGAGATGGAGCGCGCCCTCGGCGAGCTCGAGTCGCTCAAGCAGCGGGCCGATCGGGTCGCCGTGCCGGGCAACCGCGAGTTCAATCCCGGCTGGCACACCGCACTCGATCTGCGGCATCTGCTCATCGTGTCGGAGGCGATCACGCGGTCGGCACTCGCGCGCAAGGAGAGCCGCGGCGGCCACTTCCGCGACGACTATCCCGACAAGGACCCCGCATACGCGACGTTCAACTTCGTGACGCGCGCCGGCCCCGATGGAGCGATGCGCGTGGAGCGCGAGCCGATCGCCCCGCTCCCCACCGAGCTGGCCGCCATCATCGAGGAGATGCAGTCGTGACCGCGACCAACCCCATTCCTGCAACCGGCGCGGTCGACGCCTACACCGCCGCCCAGGCTGCGCAGGACGCCGCCGTCGGCCACGGCGCGCGAAGCTTCCGCCTCTGGCGCGGCGCCGACGGAGCGGGTGCGTTCGCCGACTACACCACCGAGGTGAACGAAGGGATGGTGGTGCTCGACGCCGTGCAGCAAATCCAGGCGGAACAGGCCAACGACCTCGCTGTCCGCTGGAACTGCAAGGCGGGCAAGTGCGGCTCCTGCTCGGCCGAGATCAACGGCAAGCCGAAGCTCATGTGCATGACGCGGCTCGACGACCTGCCGATCGACGAGCCGGTGACGGTTGAACCGATGCGGGCCTTCCCGCACGTCCGCGACCTCGTCACCGATGTGTCGTGGAATTTCCGCGTCAAGCCGCGCATCCAGGCGTTCACGCCGAGAGCGCCTGACGCCCCGGATGGTACCTGGCGGATCGACCAGCGCGACGTGGAGCGCGTCCAGGAGTTCCGGAAGTGCATCGAGTGCTTCCTCTGCCAGGACGTCTGCCACGTGCTGCGCGACCATCACATGCACGACGAGTTCGTGGGGCCGCGCTTTCTGGTGTATGCGGCCGCGCTCGAGATGCATCCGCTGGACACCGCCGACCGGACGACGGAGCTGAAGGAGCAATTCGGCATCGGCTACTGCAACATCACGAAATGCTGCACCAAGGTGTGCCCGGAGCACATCACGATCACCGACAACGCCATCATCCCGCTCAAGGAGCGCGTGGTGGACCGTCACTACGATCCGCTCGGAGCGCTGGTGCGCCTCGTCCGCGGACCCAGGAAGAAGGGTTGATTTCCAGCACCGGAGAGAGCCATGCCGGACCTGAAGCGAATCTCGAAAGAGGCGATCCCGCGCGCCGTGCAGAAGGCGGAGCGCTATCGGCTGCTCAACCAGTCGTGGGCCACGGAGAGCATCTGCCTCGACATCCTCGAGGTGGACCCGACCAATCAGCCGGTCCTCGTGATGCTCCTCCTCGCCATCACCGATCAGTTCGGCGCCGAGTCGCGCGAGCTGGCGCGTCGCGCGCGCGAGGTGCTCGGCCGCATCACCGATCCGTACCAGAAGGCATACTATGCCGGGATCATCGCCGAGCGGCTCGGCCATGCCCAGCTCGCGCAGGGCATCATGCACGCCGAGGCGATGGCCTACGAGTCGCTCAAGGATGCCATGGACGCGTTCGAGAAGGCGGAGCAGCTGCGCCAACCGGGCAACGACGACGCGATCCTGCGCTGGAATACCTGCGCCCGGACACTTCAGCGCCTGCGATTGGTGGAGTCGGCGGAGGGGCAGTATGAGCCGAGCTTCGGTGAATAGGATGCTGCGCGCCACGCTGCTGCTCTCGCTCTCAGTGGCGTGCACGCGAGGAGACGAAGGCAGGAGCACCACGGCGGGCGCCGGCACCGTCGCCGGCACGCGCATCGCTACTTCGCGCCCGGGCCCGGCGGGCGAGTGGTCGCTTCCCGCTGGCGACTACGCCAACTCGCGGTTCAGCGAGCTCGATCAGATCACGACCGCCAACGCGAAGAACCTCCACGCCGCGTGGACCTTCTCCACCGGCGTGCTGCGCGGCCACGAGGGCTCGCCGCTCGTCGTGCAGAACACGATGTACGTCGTCACGCCGTACCCGAACGTGTCGTACGCCCTCGACCTGACGCAGGAAGGACAGCCACTCAAGTGGAAGGCGCGTCCGCCGAATGCGCAGACCGCGGTCGGCCTCGCCTGCTGCGACGTCGTGAATCGCGGCGCCGCCTTCGCCGACGGCAGGATCTTCTACAACCTGCTCGACGGCCACACGGTCGCGATCGATGCGGCGAGCGGCAATCTCCTCTGGCAGACGAAGATGGGCAATCTCGCCCGTGGCGAGACGATGACCATGGCGCCCATCGTCGTGAAGGGGAAAGTCATCGTCGGCTCCAGCGGCGGGGAGATGGGCGTGCGCGGCTGGATCGCCGCGCTCGATGCCGCGTCGGGCAGGGAGCTCTGGCGCGCGTACAACGTCGGGCCGGACAAGGACATCAAGGTCGGCGCGCGCTTCAAGCCGTTCTACGGGAAGGCGGACACTTCGCCGAATCAGGGTGCCACGAGCTGGCCCGGCAACAGCTGGCAGCAGGGCGGCGCCACCGTGTGGGGATGGCTGTCGTACGATCCGGAGCTCAATCTCGTCTATCACGGCACGTCGAACCCGGGGCCGTGGAACGGCAGCCAGCGTCCCGGCGACAACAAGTGGAGCGCGGCCATCATCGCGCGCGACGCCGACACCGGTGACATGGTCTGGGCCTTCCAACCCACACCGCACGACGTCTGGGACTACGACGCCGTCAACGAGAACATTCTCGTCGACCTGCCGATCGGCGGCCGCACGCGCAAGGCGCTCGTCCACTTCGACCGCAACGGCTTCGCCTACACGATGGACCGGGCGACGGGCGAGGTGATTCTCGCCAAGCCCTATGTGCCGATGAACTGGTCCACCGGTGTGGATCTCACGACGGGACGCCCGACCGTGGTGGCCGAGAAGACACCCGAGCAGGGAAAGAAGGTGTCGTTCATCTGTCCGAGCCTCGAGGGCGGTAAGAATCAGCAGCCCGCCGCCTTCTCGCCGGTCACGGGCCTCTTCTACGTGCCGACGAACAATCTCTGCATGGACTTCGAGGCACGCGCGGTCGCGTACATCCCCGGCACGCCGTACATCGGCGGCAGCGCACCCGAAGTCGCTGGTCCTGGCGGCTATCGCGGAGAGTTCATGGCGTGGGACGCGACGACGGGAAAGAAGGTGTGGGGGATCAAGGAGCCATATCCGGTCTGGGGCGGCGCGCTCGCCACGAAGGGCGACGTCGTCTTCTACGGTACCCTCGACGGCTGGTTCAAGGCCGCGAACGCGCGCACCGGCGAAGTGCTCTGGAAGTTCAAGGTCGGCTCCGGCGTCGTCGGCAACCCGATGACCTACCTCGGCCCCGACGGCAAGCAGTACGTGGCTGTGTATGCCGGTGTCGGCGGCGACATGGGTCTCCTCATCGCCGGTGACGTCGCGGCGAATCTCCCCTTCGACGTCCGCGAGCGCGGCTCCACCCTCCCCGACATCGCGCGGTGGACGAGCTGGGGTGGGATGCTCTTCGTCTTCGCGCTGTGAGCGCCGAGGCCGCAATGCTGGCGCGTCCCGTGCACGGGCTGGCACCCCACCAGGGAGGTGCAAGGTGACTCGAGCCACACGCAAGTCCACCGGTAGCGCGCTCGTGCTGGTCGCAGCCGGCGTGGGCGCCGCGCTGCTCACCCAGGGCGCCCGCGCCTCGCGCGCGCAGGAGCCGACGCGCACCGTGCAGTTGCCCGCGCCCCCACAGACGGGCGGCGATCTCGCCGGCCGCTTCGTCACCCACGCCGAGCACATTCAGCCCGGCATGGTCACGCCGCCCGTTGGGCTGGTGCTGCGCAATCCGCACGAGGGCGACGCCAACGCCGTCGCCACGGGCGCCAAGCTGTTCGTCGCCTACAACTGCATCGACTGCCACGGCGCCGACGGCAGCGGCGCGATGGGCCCGAGCCTCGCCGACGGACGCTGGCACTTCGGCGGCGCACCGTCCGAGGTGTTCGAGTCGATCTATCAGGGGCGCCCCGAAGGGATGCCGGCGTGGGGCAGCCTGATCTCCGCCGATCAGATCTGGATGCTCGTGACCTACGTGCGGTCGCTGGAAGCGAACAAGAACGTCACGACGGAGAACTTCACCGGCAAGACGGTCGAGCGCACCGGCCACTGATCGATTCTAAAAGCGCCACTCCCTGATCGCGAACGCGCCGAACTGTCCCGTCCCCGACGCGCGCTGCCCATCCAGCGTCGGCGGATCGAGGATGTATCGCGGACTGTACCCCGTCTCGAACCGATACCCCTTCGACGTGCGGTGCGTGATGTTCACGCCCGGCGGCACGCAGTTGCTGCCACCCTGATCGCGCCGGCTGCTCCCCGACGCGCACGCCACGGCCCCCGGCGACACGATCGCCGTCACGAAGGTGCGCGGGTTCACGTAGCGCCCCACCTCGAGCTCCGTGCCCGTGATGAACTGCTGGAACCCGCTCTGTCCGGGATTCACCGGCACGTCGCCCGGCGTGATGTTGAAGACGTCGACGCCGAGCGAGCGCGCCGCATCACCCTCGAGCTGGTTCAGCGCTTCACCCAGCGCCACGCCCGCCAGACGCGCACTGGCGACGTTGAGCAGGTTGCCCCCCTGCGACGCCGACAGCGACGTCTGGTTGAACTGCAGCAGCGAGTTGCTGCTCTC
>DASSIC010000318.1:0-2256 GCA_035692325.1 Gemmatimonadaceae bacterium
CGGCATGCGCTCACCGCGCTCGTCGTCGCGCTGCCCGCCGTCCTCTCCGCGCAGGACACGACACGTGGCGTGCGGATCGGCCTCACGTACGATCCCGGGACCAAGCCCGGCGTCGTCGTGCTGCCGGTGGCCGGCGTGGCCGGCGACTCCATCGCGGCGATCCTCTCGCGCGATCTCGATTACGGCGATCGCATCAACGTCATCTCGCTCGACCCCGGGGCGGCGCGCACGATCAACCGCGCGTCGGGTCCCAACTGGGCGCTGCTCGCGCAGCTCGGCGCCGCGGCGGCGGTGCAGGTGACGCCCACCGGTGCCGGGCTGCACCTCGCCGTGTACAACGTGGCGACGAAGCAGACGGCGCTCATCCGCGATCACGCCGCGCCGCCGATGTCCGATGCGCGCGCCTGGCGCGCCGCGGTGCACGAGCTGTCGGACGCGCTCGAGGAATCGCTCACCGGTACGCGTGGCATCGCGCGCACGCGCGTGCTGTTCGAGCGCGGGGGGCGACTCTGGACCGTCGACAGCGACGGCCAGAACGAGACCCCGATCGCCAGCGTGGCGGGCACACCGGGCTCCGCCGCGTGGCACCCCCGCGGCCGCAGCATCACCTACTCCACCTACGTCCCGTCGCAGATCGTCGTGCAGGAGCTCGGCGGACGTCCGCGCACGATCGCGTCCGGCAGCGGCGTCTACATCTCGCCGGTGTTCACCCCCGATGGCGCGAGCGTCGTCTATGCGCACGGAGTGGACGAGGGGGTGGACCTGTACATCGCGTCGGCCGCGGGCGGCGACACGCGCCGGCTCTCCGTCGGCCGCGGCAGCGACAACGTGTCGCCGAGCTTCAGTCCCGACGGACGGCGCATCGTGTTCATGTCCGGACGCGCCGGCCACCCCGAGATCTACACGATGGACGCCGACGGCACGAACGTCGACCTGCTCACGCCCCTCGACGTGGGCGAGAGTGCATATCGCGCGAGCCCCGACTGGTCTCCGGACGGCCGGCTCGTCGCCTTCCAGTCGCGCATCGCGGGGCAGTTTCAACTGCTCACCGTGAGTCTGCGCGATCGGTCGCTCAAGCAACTGACGAGCGACGGCAGCAACGACGATCCCTCGTGGGCGCCCGACGCGCGCCACCTGGTGTTCGTCTCGAACCGGAGCGGCACGCGGCAGCTCTGGGTGATCGACGCCGAGAGCGGGCGCACACGCCAGCTCACCCGCGGCGCGTCGGTGCGATTGCCGGCGTGGTCCCCGCGGCTCGGCAGCCCCTGACCCACACGCGGCGCATTCGCGACGTGGCACTTTTCACCGGGAGATTCTCCATGATCGGACGCTCATTCGCCATCACTCTGCTCGCGCTGACCTCGTTCGCGAGCCTCGAAGGCTGCCGCCGAAAGGTGGAGCCCGCCCCGACGCCGGTCGGCGCGGATACGGCGGGTGCAGCGCAGCGCCGTGCGGATTCGCTCGCCGCGCTCGCGGCACAGCGTCGCGCCGACTCCATCGCGGCGGCCAACGCCGCGGCTTCCCGTGATGCCGCCGCGGCGGCGGACCGGCAGACGCAGGCGGAGTTGACGAACGTGCTCATTCAGAAGGTCTATTTCGACTACGACCGCGATCAGCTCCGCGACGATGGAATGGCGACGCTCGATGCGAAGACGGCGGTCCTGCTCGCCAATCCGTCGATCTCGCTCGTCGTCACCGGTCACACGGACGAGCGCGGGACGGCGGAGTACAACCTCGCGCTGGGCCAGCGCCGCGCCGCGACGGTGAAGCGCTACCTGGTGGGCAAGGGTGTGGCGGAGGGACGCATGACGACGCGCAGCCTCGGCGATTCGCAGCCCGCTGTGCAGGGGAGCGACGAAGCGGCCTACCAGCAGAACCGCCGCGCCGAGTTCGAGGTGCGCGGCATGCCCGCGGCGCTCGTGCGCCCGCGCGACTGATGCGCGCGCGGACCCTCGCCCCCGCGGCGGCGCTCCTTCTCGGCGGCTGTCTCGCGTCCAAGCGGGACGTGTTCGAGATCCAGAGCCAGCTGAACGGCATGCAGGTGGCGTCGCAGCGCGCGGATTCGGCGCGCGCGGCGCAGCTGTCGACGGTGCTCAATCAGCTCGTCCAATCGAACGACTCGGTGCGCGCCGTGAGCGTCCGGTTGGCCAAGCTCCAGTCCACGGTCGCCACCGACCATTACGAGATGGGGCGACAGATCCTCCAGATTCAGGAGCTCAGCGGGCAGAGTCAGCGCCGGCTCCAGGAGCTGCGCGC
>DASSIC010000319.1:0-8628 GCA_035692325.1 Gemmatimonadaceae bacterium
GTCGACGGGACAGCTCGCGGCGCGGCTCGACGATTTCGCCCGATCGATCGCCGCCCTCGTGACCGACCTCGGCGACCGGATGGCGGACGTGACGATCATGACGATGTCCGAGTTCGGGCGCACCGTCCGCCAGAACGGGAATGGAGGCACCGATCACGGTCACGCGAGTGCGCTGTTCGTGATCGGCGGCGACGTGAAGGGACGAAAGGTCCACGGCACGTGGCCGGGGCTGGAGCCGGAGCAGCTCTACGAGGGGCGCGACCTCGCGCTGACGACCGACTTCCGTACCGTGTTCACCGAGGTCGCGGCAAAGCAGCTAGGCGCGACGCGACTCGACACGCTGTTCCCCGGATACGAGACGCATCGCGAGAAGTGGCTGGGCGTTCTCTGACCGCGCCTAGAAGCGGAAGATCCGCCGCAGCACCTTCCCGATCCCGTCCACGCCGCGCTGCACCGGCTCCGGAATTCGCGGATCGAGCGTGTCGGGCCACGGGCTCTGCTCCACCGGCTCCTCGTAGTGCGCGTTGCACACTTCGGTCGGCTCGGTGCCCGGCTTGAACCACTCGCGCTCGCGTACCGGGCAGTACTCGCCGGCCAGCAATCCCGTCGTGGGATCGATCACGCGCATGATCATGCCAGGTGGCGCGCGCCACGCACTGGCGGCCCACGCCGGCTCGCGCCAGCCGTTGAGGTAGAACTCGGCCCACGTCGGCGCCGCGAGATGTCCGCCGGACGCATGTGGAGCGATGGCGCGCGGCGTGTCGTACCCGAACCAGACGCCGGCCACGAGCGAGGGGGTGTAGCCCACGAACCAGACGTCGGCGGCGTTGTTCGTCGTGCCTGTCTTTCCCGCGACCGGTCCCTTCACTCCCATCTCGCGCACCACGCGTGCGGTGCCGTTGTCCACCACACCCTCCAGCATGGACGTGAGCTGGAAGGCATCGCGCGGATCCATCACGGTGTCGGGGGGCGCGATCTCTTCGCTCCACAGCACGGCGCCGTCCGCGGCCTCGATGCGACGCACGAGCCGCGGATGTACACGCAGTCCACCGTTGGCGAACGTCGCATAGGCAGACACGAGCTCCAGCGGCGTCACCTCGACGGCGCCGAGGGCCATCGCGGGGTAGTTGGGGAGCGCGCTGCGGATGCCACTACGCCGGGCCGCCTCGATCACGTTGGGAATCCCGACCGTCTGGCTGACGCGCACCGCCGCCGCGTTCGACGAGACAGCGAGCGCCTTGGCGAGGGTGATCGTGCCGATGTAGCTGTCGTCGTAATTGGCGGGCCGCCAGACGCTGCGGCCCTGGGTGATCTCCACCGGCTCGTCGTCCACCAGCGTGGCCGGCGTCATCCCCGAGCGCAGGGCGGCGGCGTAGACGAACGGCTTGAACGCGGAGCCAGGCTGCCGCTTGGCGTTGAAGGCACGGTTGAATCCCTTCTTGCTCCGTCGCCCGCCGACGAGGGCGCGGATGTCGCCGGTCCGCGGGTCGAGCGCGACGAGCGCACCCTGTGCCGCTTCGGGCACGCGGCGTCCGGAATACTGCGTTTCGCGCGTCACCGTCGTCGTCCCGCGCAGCACGGCGCGATCCGCCGCACGCTGCGCCGCCAGATCGAGCGTCGTGTAGACGGTCACGTCGCCGTCCTTCAACGCGTCGGGCAGGATCGAATCGATGAAGACACGTACCGCATCGAGCGCGAGCGGCTCGTCCTTCGTATCGGGGCGCCACTCGTTCTCGGCGATGCGCAGTGGCGCGCTCGTGGCGCGCGCCGCCTGCTCCCTCGTCAGATAGCCGTTCTCTTCCATCAGCGACAGCACGAGATTGCGGCGCTTGAGCCCGCGCTCGAAGTGATCGCGAGGTGTGTAGGCGCTGGGACCCTTGGGCAGCGCGGCGAGCATGGCGCCCTCGCTCACCGAGAGCTGGCTCACCTGCTTGCCGAACAGGTCGCGGCTCGCCGCCTCCACCCCGTTCATCCCGTTGCCCAGGTAGATGACGTTGAGATAGAGCTCGAGGATCTGGTCCTTCGTCAGCTCGCTCTCGATGAGTCTCGTGAGCCGCAGCTCGATCAGCTTGCGGCGCAGCGAGCGCCCACGCTGGTTGACGAGGAAGGAGTTCCGCGCCACCTGCATGGTGATCGTGCTGAAGCCCTCGCGCACGCCCGCGTGTCGCAGGTTGGTGGCCGCGGCGCGGAAGAAGCCGCGCCAATCCAACCCGTTGTGCTCGTAGAAGCGCCGATCTTCGGTGGCGATGAACGCCTGCCGCACGAACGGTGGCACGTCGGCAAGCGGGACGTTGACGCGACGAACGATCGCGATGCGGCCGAGGTAGCGGTCGTTCTGGTCGACGATGCGACCGCCCTCGCCGGGCCGGAAGGCGCGGATCTCACCGCGTGAAGGGCAGCCGGCGAAGCCGCAGGTGCCGAGCCAGGCATCGAACAGCAGGAGCCCCAGGCACGCCACGGCGAGCGCGGTGAAGGGTTTCCAGCTGCGTCGCATCCAGACGCGTGGCGATTCAGCGTCCGCCCGCATCCGCTGGCGAAACCGCTCACGTCGTTCGGAGAGCCACTGGGAGAAGTCGGGCACGATTGAAAAGCGGAGGGGTCTCAGTATCTGGTACGGGTGCTGCGGAAGCAGGTTTCCGGCCGGCGGGAATCGTTCGCGTCGGAAAGCGAGCCCGGCCCGACTATCATTAGTGGTGTGGGACACTCCCGCGCCCGCTTGCTCCCCCATTATCACCCCGAAGGTTCGAAATGGATCGCCGTCTGTTGTCTGTCGTGCTGTTCACCCTCGCCGCCTGTGCCAAGGGCGACACCCCCGCCCGCCAGGCGAGCGCTTCGACCGGGGACTCGGCCAGCGGCGTCGTGGCCGAAGGGCCGAGCGCGAGTGCCGGCACCACGGCGGGCGCGCCGGCCGCGGTCGCCCCGGGAAACGCCACGGCGGGCGCCGCCAATCTGCAGGGGCGCATCCCGGTCCTCGAGTATCACGTGATCGGCGGCGACAAGAACAGCCTCTACACGCGTACGGCGGCGAGCTACAAGAACGATCTCGAGCAGGCGTACAAGCTCGGATATCGCCCGATCACGATCGCGCAGATGCTCGACAAGGACTTCCGTGACGTGCCGGCCGGGTACTCGCCCGTCGTCGTCGTGTTCGACGACGCCTCGGATTCACAGTTCCGCTATGTGGAGCAGAACGGAAAGCTCGTGGTCGATCCGACGAGCGCGCTCGGCATCTGGGAGGACTTCGCGAAGACGCATCCCGGCTGGAAGCCGCGTGGCGTGTTCTGCATGCTGAACGGCGCCGCCGCGGGCCACAACTTCTTCGGCGACAACCCGAAGTTCAACGGCCAGAAGAAGGAGTGGCGTTTCCCGAAGGTGAAGTATCTGGCCGATCAGGGGTACGAGCTCTGCGACCACACCGTGTGGCATGCGCGGCTGGACAAGTTCTCGGATGCGGTGGTGCAGGAACAGATCGCCCGCAACGCGATGGGGATCGACAGCGCGGTGCCAGGCTACAAGATCCGAACGCTCGCGCTGCCGTACGGCATCTGGCCGAAGAACCGTTCACTGGCCTGGCAGGGGAGCTGGACCGATCCCAAGACGAAGCAGACCCACAGCTACAAGTTCGATGCGGTGCTCGAGGTCTCGGGCGGCCCCACGCGCAGTCCATACGATCCGCAGTTCAACCCGAAGAGCATCACCCGCATCGAGGCGATCGGCGACGACATCGTCAAGCAGCTGACGAAGCTCCAGCAGACCAGCACCCGGATGGTCGTGGGCGGAAAGTGACACGGGACTGGAGTTGAGCGGCACGGACGACGATACTTCAACTCCGGACGAGGCGGCCCGCCGGCGCAATCGCACCGGCGGGCCGTCTCACTCGGACTTCTCCCTCCCTCGGCCGTGACGCGTTCGTCCTTCCGCTCGATCGACCGGCAAGTCCTGACCGGGTTCGCGGTGGCGCTCGTCATCCTCGTCGCGGTGATCGCGTACGCGCGCGGTCGCGTGGCCGCGGTCGACGACGCCACACGCTGGGTGGACCACACGCACGTCGTGCTGGAGAGCATCGCCGCCGTTCGGGCGCAGCTCGTCGAGGCGCAGGCCCATCATCGCGCGTACCTGTTGACGAGCGACTCACAGTACCTCGCTCCCGCCAGATTGGCGGCGCAGGGCGTGAACGACTCGATCGCCCGGTTGCGTGCATTGACGCGCGACAACCCGCTCCAGCAGAAGCGCGTCGATTCGCTACAGCTGTTCGCCAGGCAGGAGCTGGCGGAGCTCACCGACGAGCGAGCGATCGCCGACTCCCGCGGTGGCGAGGCGGCGCGCGACGCGATGGCGACGCACCTCCAGCGAGCGACGATGCAGCGGCTCAACGCGGTGAGCACGCGATTGGTGATGGAGGAGCTGGCGCTGCTTTCACAGCGCACCGCCCGTCACCTGCGCGAGCAGCGCGCGGCGCGCGGGGCGGTGCTGCTGGGCGCGCTCGCCCTGTTCATCGTGGCCATGCTGGCCACCTTGCGTGCCCGCAGCGCTCTCGTCGTGCGGGCGCGGGCCGAGCAGGAGCGCGACGAGCACGCGCGCGCCCTGCTCCTCCAGTCGCGCGCCCTGGAAGCGCAGAATGAGGAGCTGATGGCACAAAGCGATGCGCTGCAGGTCGCGATGGCGCAGGCGGACGGCGCCAACCACGCCAAGAGCATGTTTCTCGCGCAGATGAGCCACGAGTTGCGTACGCCCCTCAACTCGGTGATCGGCTTCGCGCACATCGTGCGCCGCAATCCGCGCGGTGCGCTGAGCGACGCGGAGCTGACGTATCTGGATCGCATCGCCGAGAATGGCCGCCAGCTGCTCCGCACGATCAACAGCATTCTCGACCTGTCGAAGATCGAAGCTGAACAGGAGAGCGTCGAGCTCGAGATGGTGGCGCTGCAGGATCTGGTGCGCGAGGTGCTGGGACAGCTGGAGCCGCAGGCGGCGGCGGGCGCCGTGGAGCTCGTCGCCGAGGTGCCGACACCGCTGGCGTCGATCGTGACCGACACCGACAAGCTGCGCCGCGTCCTGATCAACCTCGTGGCGAATGCGGTGAAGTTCACGCGGCCGGGGGGCCGCGTCGTCGGGCGCGTCGACACGGCGCCGCGCGCGCGCACGACGCCGATCGCGATCGAGGTGCGCGACACCGGGGTCGGCATCGCTCCGGAGCGCCTGGCGATGATCTTCGAGGCGTTCGAGCAGGGTGACGTCGGTGTGGGGCGCGAGTACGGCGGCACCGGACTCGGGCTCTCGATCTCCCGCGCGCTCTGCCGGCTGCTGGACTGCGAGCTCACGGTGTCGAGCGTGCTCGGCGCGGGCAGCACGTTCCGTGTCGCCCTGCCGCTCGCGGGTGCGCTCGCGTCGCTGCCGCCGATGAGCGATGGTGTGCGCGCACGCAGTGGCGCCAGCTCCTCGCCGCTGATCTGATTCACCGCGTTCGGCGCGTTCACGCGTTGTGCGCGACGTCACATTCGCTCGTTCGCCGACGGCTCGCGATGCCGAAGTTCGATCACGCGAGCGCGAGCAATGTGGATAATGTCACGAATGAGGGGTATTTCTGTCACGAAATCGCCCTTGAGCGATCGTGCGCGAAACACGAGTCTGCATGGTGTTTCGAAAGCATCGATTCGTCGCTCCGGTGAATGGAGAGAGTGCAGTGTTCGATGACATGGAAGGCGCGCGGCATCTGCCGTTCTTCGCGGAACTGGCGGGGCTCGACGAGAGTGACACGGCCTGGCGCTCGGTGAGTGCGGGGCTCGTGGTGCTTCGGCTCGTCGACGCGTGGATCGAAGAGGGAGCCGCGGCGGTGGCGGCGGACGGCTGGGGCGTCCGCTCGGTGGAAGCGGCGATCGAGGAGATGCCCGCCGGCGTGCCGGCGCGTGCGGTGCTGCGCAGCATCGTCGAGGCGGTGAAGACCTCGGAGGCGAGCGACATGCATGCGATCGCGCCGCGGCTGATGGCGTACGCGCGGGCGCTGGACCTCGATGCGAAGTGGGCGTTGGCGAGCGACGTGTACGAGACGGTGATCGCGCACGTGCATCCGGTGGACGAGGCGGACGTAGCGATCGCCGCGCATCTGCGCCTGGCGTACTGTCAGCGCAGCATGGGCGCGCTCGACCTCGCCTCGGCGAGCTACGAGGCGGCGAGCGCGATCGCGCGGGACGTCGACGACATGTTCGGCATCCTGCGCGCGCAGATCGGCGCGGCGAAGATCGCCATCGCGCGCGGCAACATGCCGAGCGCGGAACGGCTGCTCGACGATACGATCGAACGCGCGTCGAGACGTGAGGATTTGACCGACGTGTACGCGATGGCGCTGCAAGACCGTGCCGACGTGGCATTCCATCGTGGTCGATACGACCACGCTGTCGAGCTGGCCTATGCGTCGCTCGAGATCACCCAGGACCCGATCAACCGCGATCGACTTCTCAGCGACATCGCCGGCGCGTTCTACATGCTCGGCGTGCGTAGCGCCGCGCGTGACGCGTATCTGGTGCTCGAGGCGACCGCACAGGAACAGTATCAGCGCTGGCTGGCGTCCATGAATCTCATGGAGCTCGCCGCACGGGAAGGTTCGATGACGATGTTCGAGCGCTATCGACGCGCGCTCGCAGCCGCTCCGCTCCCGCCGGCCCAGGAAGCGCAGTTCCACCTTCAGACGGCGGAGAGCTACGAAGCGCTCTCGCTGCCTGATGCGGCCACCCAGGCGGCGCAGCGCGCGCGCAGTGTCGCCGAGATCTACGGCTATAACAAGGTGATCTTTGCGGCGGAGGAGTTGATGCAGCGTGTGGCTACGGGAGTTTCGGGCACGCAGTCCGCGCCCGAAACGCCCACGCCAGCCGCGTTGCAGCAGATCGCATCAACCATCAGCGACATGCGACGGCTCGTGCCGAGCTGACGATGTCGCGGTATTCCGAAGGGACTCAACCGTTGCTGCCGCCGGTACCGATGCGGGTCGTCGTGTCGGCCGGCACGGTGATGGTGTCGTGATTGGACGAATCAGCCGGCCGCGGACCCGTCGGCGATGCATTGCAGGCACTGATGACCAGGGAGGCAATCGCAACGGCGACGAGGGACAGATGGCGGCGGGACATGGGCGACTCCGGTGAGGGGGCAAACAGTTGGCGTAAGCCAATCCTCCGAACGTAGGGTCGCGGTGCGTCGCGTAAACCGGCATTTTGTGACAAAAAACCGGGTTTTTGCGACACCCACCCACGCACCCCGCATTGCACGTCGTCGCCTACCTCCCTCGCAACCTCTTAGCGCACCTCCGGATCGTGCTCGGGGACACCCATTCCCTGATCACGGCGACGGACCCAGCCGAGCTGCACTCGCTGCTCCGCGTCGGGGACGCCGATCTGTTGATCGTCGATCCGGCGATGCGCGACGGGCACGTGGCGGAAGCGATCGAGGAGATCATCGCGCGGCATGCGGCCATGCCCGTGGTGGTGTACACGACGCTCGCGCCGGCATCGATGCGGCATGTCATGCGTCTGGCGCGGTTGGGAGTGCAGCACGTGGTGTTGAATCGGTTCGACGACGAGCCGCGGCGCTTCCTCGAGCTGATCGAGCGCGTCCCGGCGCATCCGATCGCCGAGCTGATGTTGCGGGAGCTGGAAGAGCAGTTGCGGGCGATGCCCGTGGTATTGGCCCGCGCGGTGGAGCAGCTGGTGCGCTCGCCGTCCCGGGCGAAGAACGGTCAGGAGCTGGCGGCGATGGCGGGGATGACACCCCGCACGTTGTATCGGCACCTGACGCCGGTGGGCCTCCAGGCTCGCCACCTGATCGTGAGTGCTCGGCTGCTCAGGGCCTACATCTTCCTGCGCGGCCCGGGAAGCAGGCTGAAGGAAGTGGCGCTCAAGCTGGGCTACGCAGACCCGAGCCTGTTGAGCGAGCAATTGCGGGACTGGACGGGACTGGCGCCGAAGGAGATCCGGCGCACGCTCTCGCCGGCGGCGTTCGTACGCCGGATCGCCGATCATCTTCGGCGCGCCGACGCGGAGGCCGAAGACGAGGTGGAGCCGGTGTAATCCGCGTCGCGATGCGGCGGCGCGAGAGGACCTGCGGATGAGTGACGACGCCGACGAGGAAGCGATGCGGGAACGAGAGCGGGTGCGTGTACTGGTCGTGGATGACGAACCAGCGATCTGCAAGGCGCTGACGATCGCGCTGCAGCGCGCCGGCTACGAGGCGCTTTCCGCGCAGTCGGGCGACAGCGCCCTCGCGCTGCTGGCGAACGAGCACGTCGACGTCCTGCTGATCGACCTGCGAATCCCCGATACCCGCGGCGACGTGGTGTTCGAGCTCGCGGCGGCCACGCACCCGCACCTGCGCCACCAGACGTTGTTCATGACGGGCGACATCTCGGAGCGCGCGAGCCGTCTCGTGGCATCGTGCAAGTGCCCGATGATCAAGAAGCCGTTCGAGCTGCGCGACATGCTGAACGCCGTCGAGGCGCTTCTACCGGAGCAGCGGCGCGACGCACGTGGGCAGAGTGCCTGACCTCCGTTTCACAGCGCCCAGCCCTTCAACTTCGTGATCGTCTCTTCCAGCGCGCGGCGCTCTTCGTCGCGACTCGCCTCCGCCCACAACCCTTCATAC